>NZ_RZQT01000055.1:0-40521 GCF_003998485.1 Mesorhizobium sp. M7A.F.Ca.CA.001.04.2.1 | reverse complement strand
GGCCGTGGCATCGCCTTCCAGCTGGTCGAGAATTTCGGCCTCATCAACCGCCGCGACATCGCCGAGGAGATGAAGTCGCTCGACCAGGAAGGTCGCGCAGCCCTTCGCCGGCTTGGCGTGCGCTTCGGCGCCTACCATGTCTTCGTGCCGGCGCTGATCAAGCCGGCGCCTGCCGGGCTGGTGACGCTGCTGTGGGCGCTGAAGAACGACGGCAAGGACAAGCCAGGTTTTGGCGACGTGGTCCATGCGCTCGCCTCGGGTCGCACCTCGGTGGTCATCGACCCGGCCTTCGACAAGACCTTCTACAAGCTTGCCGGCTACCGCAATCTCGGCCGTCGCGCCGTGCGCATCGACATCCTGGAACGGCTGGCGGATCTGATCCGCCCGGCGACCAACTGGAAGCCCGGTCTCGGCCAGCGCCCGGACGGCGCCTATGACGGCCAGTCCTTCATGGTGACGCCGCCGATGATGTCGATCCTCGGCGCCACCGCGGACGACATGGAAGAGATCCTCAAAGGTCTCGGCTACCGTGCCGAGCCGAAGCCGGCCGTCGAGGTCAAGGCGCGGCTCGAAGCACAGGACAATGCCGCGCGCGAAGCAGCGATGGCGAAGCTTGCGGCGGAAGAGGCTGCACGAGCCGAGCAGACCAAGGCGGCGGACGCCGCAGCAGAGGCAGCAGTCGAAGGGTCGGAGCCGGCATCGGACGCAGTGGCCGTTTCGGAAACGGCGACCGAAATCACCTCCGACGCCGCGGCGGAACCTGCTGCGCCTGCCGTGGAAGAACAGGCGGACGCTCCGGTCGAAACCGTGCAAGACGAAGCGCCTGTTGCCGAGGCTGCTCCTGAACCGGAACCGGTTGAACCGCAGGCAGAGGCTGAAGCTGCCGAGACTGAAGCCGCAGCGGCAGAAGAAGTTGCACCGGCCGAGCTGGTGTCAAATGCCGCGCCGGCAACGGACGCCGCGCCGGACGAACCCGTGACGGTGACTGAAGCAGCCACCGGGGAACCCGCTCCGGAAGCCGAAGCGCCAAAACCCATCCTGTTGTGGCGTCAGGGTCGTTTCGAACAGCGCCCGCGCAACCGCGACGACAACCGCAGGAACAATCGCCCACGCAACGGACAAGCGCGCGGCCGAAGCGATGCGCCTGCGGACGCCGGCGCACCGAACGCCGCTGCACCCGGAGAGCGTCCGGCCCATGAAGGACGGCGCGATGGAGCCGGCAAGCCGCGCTTCGACCGCTCGAAGTTCAAACCCAAGCCGCAGGCCGAAGGCGAACAGCGACGTGACAGGCCGCAGGGCGAGCGTCCCGACCGCCGCGAAGGCCGTCCCGACTGGAAGGGTGGCAGGCCGGATGGCAAGGGTGGTCCGCAAGGCGGCAAGCCCGCCTTCCAGCCAAAGCCGCGCGAGGAGCGCCCGGTGCGTTTCGATCCGGATTCGCCCTTCGCCAAGCTCGCCGCTCTGCGCGACCAATTGAAGAAGTAGAACCCGGCTCGCTTCGATGGTTGCCGAAGGCCGCCAGCGCATCGACAAATGGCTGTTCTTCTCCCGCGTCGTGAAATCGCGCTCGCTGGCGGCGAAGTTGGTCGTCGCCGGCCGGGTCCGCATCAATCGCGACAAAGCAGCGCAGGCCTCAGATCAGGTCAAGCCAGGCGACGTCCTGACCATCACGCTCGAGCGGCGCATCTTCATCTGGAAGGTCCTCGGCGCGGGTGCGCGACGCGGCCCGGCCGAGGAAGCCCGTACGCTCTACGAGGATATGTCGCCACCGCCCGCACCGAAGGGCGAAGCCCCTCCCGATGCAATTCCGGGGCTGCGCGAGGCCGGCAGCGGCCGCCCGACCAAGAAGGAACGTCGCCAGACCGACCGATTGCTCGGCGAAGATTGATGCCTGGCGTCCAAAAACAGGCGGCGCTTGCCAGGATAACCACGTGTTTGAAGCAAAACTGAACCCGACAAACAGGAAGCCCTGCATGAGGTCGCCGGCCTCTGGGGCGCCGGCTGCCTGGAATTCCATTTCGAAACGCTGATGCCGACAGGAATGGCTGCCCTTGCAAGCAGCGGCCAAAGGCGTTACCTGACGGAAAAAGCCCAACAAAATGGGACGTCCCGGAGCCGACCGATGACCTATGTCGTGACCGACAATTGCATCAAATGCAAATACATGGACTGCATCGAGGTCTGTCCGGTCGATTGTTTCTACGAAGGCGAGAACATGCTCGTCATCCATCCCGACGAGTGCATCGACTGCGGTGTTTGCGAGCCGGAATGCCCGGCCGACGCGATCAAGCCCGACACCGAGCCCGGCCTCGACAAATGGCTGCAGGTCAACACTGAATACGCCGAGAAATGGCCCAACATCACCGCCAAGAAGGAACCGCCGGCAGACGCGAAATCCTTCGACGGCGAGGCCGGCAAGTTCGAGAAATACTTCTCCGCCGAGCCCGGCGAAGGCGATTGACAATACGGCCGGAAAGGCCGGTATTACGCAGGGTAAGAGGCACGTCACATTAACCGGCTTGACAGCCGGCGCCGGGTTGTGGCCTTCGCGTATGCAGCAAAACCTTGATTCTTCCGACTTTTTGTGTTACATCAGCGAAACATGCCGGTGACACAACGTCGATTTATGGCGCAGACGCCCCAAATCACTGAAAGGTGAAAATCCCATTCGGACCAGAGCGATCTGGGCCAGGCGGTCGCGATGTTGCGGTTTGCCGGTCCGGCTTTTCCGATGGGTTCATCTGTTGTGCGGCTAACGGTCGGTTTCTCCGATCGCGCGAGTTCGGGCCGGCAGGACGCCGGTACCACAACAAGGAGTTCAGTGCGCAATGGCAACGATCACCCCGCAGAAGAAGTCCACCGCTGCGCGTCACGGTTTCAAGACCGGCGAGTACATCGTCTACCCGGCGCATGGCGTCGGCCAGATCGTCTCGATCGACGAGCAGGAAGTTGCTGGACACAAGCTGGAACTGTTCGTCATCGACTTCTCGAAGGACAAGATGCGCCTGAAGGTGCCGGTCGCCAAGGCGACCTCCATCGGCATGCGCAAGCTGTCGGAAGAGGATTATGTCGAACGCGCGCTGAAGGTCGTGCAGGGCCGCGCCCGCGTCAAGCGCACCATGTGGTCGCGCCGCGCCCAGGAATATGATGCGAAGATCAATTCGGGCGACCTGATCTCGATCTCGGAAGTCGTGCGTGACCTCTACCGCGCCGACAACCAGCCGGAGCAGTCCTATTCCGAGCGTCAGCTCTACGAGGCGGCGCTCGACCGCATGGCCCGCGAGATCGCGGCCGTCAACCGCATGTCGGAAACCGAAGCCGTGCGCTTGATCGAGGTCAACCTCAACAAGGGCCCTAAGCGTGGCGCCAAGGCCGACAATGAAGAGGCCGAGCAGGAAGAAGCTGCCTGATCTTTCTCACCTTTCGAGAAATCCTGCCAGAAACGATTGGAGGCTCCGGTTTGACCGGGGCCTCTTTTGCTTTCGGGCGGCAGCTTCGATGTTGGTAGGCCCTGCGCACCAGCGTGCTGCATCGCGGCTTGCCGGCGCGCCGAGCCGTCGAGCGCGCGTTTTCGTTTTAACGTGTGTCGCCACTTATCGCCTTGCCGCCAAAGCAGACCGCGGCAATGGTCTCGCGCAATTCCTCGTCGGCGATCGGCTTGTGCAGGATGCGGCTGCCGCTGGCGCTGATCTCCTTGAGGCGCGCCGGCGACGTATCGCCAGTAATGATGATGGTCGGGACAAGCCGGCCGATATGGGCGTGAAGCGCACGGATCGCGTCGGTGCCGGTGGTGTCATTCTCGAGACGGTAGTCTGCGATGATCAGGTCGACCGGCGCATCGCCGGCAGCCAGCGCCGCCGTATGGGCCTCCTGCGCCTCTGCGGCGGAGCGGCCGGGATAGACACGATGTCCCTCCAGGCTGAGCAAGCGCACCATGGCATCGAGAACGTCGCCCTCGTCCTCGACCACCATGATGCCGGCGGCACTGCTGGCCGGCGATGTCGTGTCGACCTCCAAGCGAGCTTGCACCGCGCCGGCCTTCGCGACGGTGATGGAAAACAGGGAACCGCGCCCGGACGTCGAAGCCAATTTCAGGGGGTGCCCCAACAGCTCGGCGGTGCGGCGAACGATGGCGAGCCCGAGTCCCAGGCCTTGCGTGCGGTCCCGCGCCGGGTTCTGCAACTGCACGAACTCCTCGAAGACCATCCCCTGCTGATCGGCGGGGATGCCGGGGCCGCTGTCGAGGACCTGTATCTCCACACATGCGCCGCGCCGGCGACAGCCCAGCAGGACACCACCTTGCTTGGTGTAGCGAAGGGCATTCGAGACCAGGTTGTTGAGGATGCGCTTCAACATCATCGGGTCGCTGTCGACGTAGAGACTGCTGTCTACCACGCGCCACGTAAGTCCGCGTTGTTTTGCCTCGGCGGCGAATTCATTGCGAAGATCACCAAAGAGGTCGCGCAGCGGCACCGCCTCGCTCGTGACCGTGACGATGCCCGCATCGAGCCGCGAGATATCGAGCAAAGCGTTGAGCAGCCCACTGAAGTTGCTGACAACCGATTTCGCCCGGCTGGCCAGATCGCGCGCCTCGCCGGAGGGTACGTCGCCGCGCTGCCCCAATATGGCAAGCGTCGAGACCAGCAGGCTCAGGGCATGGATCGGTTGGCGCAGATCGTGACTCGCCGCCGCCAGAAAACGCGTCTTGGCACGGTCGGCGGTCTGCGCCCTGTCGCGTTCCTCTTGCAGGTGCTCGACCAGCGTTTCGTTCTCCAGTCGCAGGCTGACGGTTTCGCGCAGCATGCGGTAGGTGATACGGCAGTAGTAGAAATTGATCGCCACCAGCGATGCGAGCAGGAACAGGAAGGCGCCGGAAATATCGCTTTGGGTGGTCAAGCAGCGCAAGGCGACCGGCACCACCGTGGCCAGGATGGAACCGACCAGCGCCGGCGGAAAGGCCGACAGCGACGGCACCGTACCGCAGACGAGACCAGTCAGGACGATGACCGTGAAGGACAGCACGATCGGCGCCTCGGGCATAAAGCCGACCCAGCCAAGCACCCCCCACAGAAGGCCCGACATACAGGAAAACGCCGTGGCCAGCCATGCCCAGCGCAAGATCGAGCCGCGATCCCTTGAGCGGCTGAAAAAACGGCGCGACGCCAGCACCCGGATAGCCGTCAGCAGATACAGCGCCACCAGCCAGCCGGTCAGCCAATTGGCGGAAACGGCCGTTCTCAGAACATAGACCGCCGCCATCGAGATCACGATGTTGGAGATGACCACGCCGTAGGAATTGCGATACAGGAGTTCGACCAGGGCCTGGCGTATCTTGTCTTCCTGCATCGAATCCCTCCAATTGTCCCAAGTAATTCTCCGGCCGGTCTTCCCCGGTACCGTTGATCTACCGGCAACCTGTTTCGCATAAGTTGGCGATCGATCCATATACGCCGCTGCAGCCCTGGATGGTGCCCCGATGAACCGCTCGCTCACCGCCATACTCGCCGACGACCATGCCATCGTGCGCGAGGGGCTGAAGCTGCTTATCTCGGCTATGGACAATGTCTCGGTCGTCGCCGAGGCTGCGGATGGCGAGGCGCTGCTTGGCCAGCTGCGAAGCACGCGCGCCGACCTTTTGATCCTCGACCTCGGCATGCCGGGTGTGGCCGGGATGCAGTTTATCGCCACCATCAGGACCTTGGCGCCACGCCTGCGGATCGTGGTGCTGACGGCCAATGTCGAGCCGAGGACAGTACGCGCCGCGCTCAGCGCCGGCGCCAACGCCTACCTGACCAAGGATGGCGATCCCGAGGAACTCGGCGCTGCCATCGAAGCGGTCAAGAACGGAGGCACCTATCTGGCGAAAACCGTTCGCTTCGCGGTCAGCGATATAGGCAGGGACAGCGAGCCGATAGCCGCGCAGGAAATCCTGTCCCCGGTACCGCTGACGCGGCGCGAACGGCAGATCCTTCAACTGGTGGCGCAAGGCATGATCACGCGCGACATCGCCGAACGACTGGGCATCAGCCTGCCGACCGCTCGCAAACATCGCGAAAATCTGATGGGCAAGCTCAGTCTCCACAACACCGCCGAACTGACCGCCTACGCGGTTCGTCTGGGATTGCCCACCGGCTGATATCGCAGCCGCGACAATGGGCAACCCGGCAACGTCCCCTTAACCATCGGCAGATTAGCCAAACCCGATCATCATCCAAATACGGCATCCGCCGTATGTTTTCGGCCTGCCCCCCGGCCTACTCCTCCCACGGCTTGATCATGGGAGGAGCTGTCATGCCATCGCTGGATCTCTGGATTCCGTTCGCCCTCGCAACGCTCGCCTTCGCCTGCATGCCAGGACCGGCGATTCTCTACATGACAGCGCAGACGCTGGCCCATGGCCGTCAGGCCGGATTGATGGCGGCACTGGGTGTCCATCTTGGTTGTTACGTGCACATCCTGGCCGCGGCGGTCGGGCTCGCCGCACTGATGGAACACGCGCCGGTCGCTTTCTTGGTGATCCGATGGGCGGGCGCCGCATATCTCATTTCGCTGGGCCTTGCCATGTTCCTGGGCTGGAACCGGATGGGTGAGGATGGTGCCAGGCCGGCCCCGAATACATTTCGCGACAGCATGGTCGTCGAGATCCTCAATCCCAAGACGGCACTGTTCTTCCTGACCTTCCTGCCGCAGTTCGTGGATCCGTCAGCCGGCATGGCCGTCGGGTTGCAGTTCCTCATCCTCGGCATCATCGTCAATCTCATCTTCTCGATGGCCGACCTTGCGGCGGTCGGCATCGCCTCGCTCGCCGTTGGCCGGTTCACTGGCGCCGGATGGGTGATCCCCAAGACATGCGGTTCGATCCTCATCGGACTTGGCGTGGCGCTCGTCAGCCATCATATCTGAACCTGCAAATGAAGAGCCGCGATTTCGGGGGAGATCTGACGGTGAAATTTCAGCGGCTGCTGGCGGCAAGGCCCGATATGCCGAAGGATGGCTGACGGCCTGCTCGCGCATCCGGCAAGATATACCGGAACCGGCGCGCCTTCGGGGCCATCGCCCGAATTCTACAGACCCTAGGCCGCGCCTACCCGCCGCCGCCTTCCTTCTCAGCCTCCTGCTTCAGCGTCGCAATGAACCGCTTCGTCCGTTGCTGCTCCGGATTGTTGAACAGCACCGCGGCCGGTCCCTTCTCGACGACGACGCCGGCATCGAGGAACACCACTTCCTTGGCGATCTTGGAGGCGAGGCGCAGATCATGCGTCGCCATCACCATGGTCGTGCCTTCACTGGCGAGCTTGCCAAGCACGTCGACCACCTCTTGCGCCAGTTCCGGGTCGAGTGCCGAGGTCGGCTCGTCGCAGAGCAGCACTTTCGGCGACGGCGCCAAGGCGCGGGCGATCGCCACGCGCTGCTGCTGGCCGCCCGACAGCGTCGCCGGCCAGGCGTCGGCCTTGTGCGCCATCCCCACCTTCTCCAGCAGAGCCAGCGCCCGCTCGCGTGCCCTCTCAGGCGCCCATTTCAGCACCGTCACCAGCCCTTCCATGACGTTCTCGATCGCGGTGCGATGCGGAAACAGCTGGAAGTTCTGGAACACCATGCCGGTCTGCAGCCGCAGGCGCTGGATATCCCTGGCCGGAACCCTGCCACCAGGATGGAATTCGAGCGTCTCGTCGCCGATGCGCACCGTGCCCGAGGTCGGGATCTCCAGGAGGTTGATGCAGCGCAGCAGGGTGCTCTTTCCCCCGCCCGACGGGCCGACCAGCGCCGTGACGCTGCCTTCGGCAATGGTGACCGTCACGCCCTTCAACACGAGATTGTCGCCAAAGCGCTTTTCGATGTTGCTGAGGCCGATCATGAGCGTGCCTCCAGGAAGCCGCCATAGCGGTTGAGCCGGGTCTCCAGCCGCGTCTGCAAGGCCGACAGCACCGAACTCAGCGCCAGATAGAGGATCGCCGCCTCGACATAGAGGATCAGCGGCTCATAGGTGGTGGCGACGATGCGCTGCGCCGCCTGGAACATCTCCGGCACGGTGATGGCGGCGGCCAGCGACGTATCCTTGACCAATGAGATGAAGGTGTTGGAAAGCGGCGGCACCGCGACCCGGCCGGCTTGCGGCAGGATGGTGCGCCGCATCGCCTGGCTCCAGGTCATGCCGATCGAATAGGCCGCTTCCCACTGGCCCTTCGGCACCGACCCTATGGCCGCGCGGATGATTTCCGACGTGTAGGCGCCGATGTTGAGCGTGAAGCCGATCAACGCCGCCGTGAAGGCGTCGAGCAGGATACCGACCGACGGCAGGCCGTAGAAGATAAGGAACAGCTGCACCAGCAGCGGCGTGCCGCGGAAGATCCAGACATAGAAGCGCACCAGCGCGACCAGCGGTTTCGGACCAAACAGCCGGGCAAGCGCCGCACCCAACCCAACGGTCAGTCCAAGGACGAAGGACAACAGCGTCAGCGGCACGGTGAAGATCAGCGCCGCCCACAACAGCGAAGGCAGCGACTCCAGCATCAGTTGCAGCCAGTGCGGCACGTAAGACCCTCCAAATAAGTCGAGGCTTTCGTCGAGGCGCGACATATCACGACAAAAGCGGCGGACCGTCAAAGACGACTCGCCGCTCGATATGTCCTGTGGGCCGCGGAGCGGCCCGCCTCATAGATTACTTCGAAACGTCCTGGCCGAAATAGGTGTCGGAGATTTTCTTATAGGTGCCGTCGGCCTTGATGTCGGCCAGCGCCTTGTTGATCGCCGCGACCAGCTCCGGATCGCCCTTGCGCACGATGACGCCGGAATAGTCGGCGTTTTCCTCTTGCGCGGCGATCTTCACATTGGCGTCGGGCTTGTGCTTCTTGAAGTCGAGGAACGACAGGCTGTCATTGATCGTGGCGTCGGCACGGCCTGTCAGAAGCAGCTGGATCGATTGGTCGAAGCCATCGGTGCCGACCAGCTCGGCGCCGTTCGTTTCGGCCAGCTTGCCGAAATTCGAGGTCAGCGACTGCGCCGACTTCTTGCCCTTGAGATCGGCAAAGGTCTTGATGTCTGTGTTGTCGCCGCGCACGATCAGCACCGCCTTGGAGGCGATGTAAGGATCGGAGAAGTCGTACTTGGCCTTGCGGGCATCGGTGATGCCGACCTCGTTGATGACGGCGTCATAGCGATTGGCGTCGAGGCCGGCGATCAGCCCGTCCCACTTGCCTTCGAGGAATTCGACCTTGACGCCGAGCTTGTCGGCGATCGCCTTGGCGATTTCGACGTCGAAGCCGACCAGTGCGCCCGAAGTGTCATGATAGGTGAATGGCGCATAAGTGCCTTCCGTGCCGACCTTGATGACCCCGGCCTGCTTGATCTGGTCGAGATTGGCGCCGGCATGGCCTGCGGTGACAGCCAAGGCCTGCAGCGTTCCGGCGATGATGAGCGACTTGAGCCATTTCATTTTTCTGTGATCCCGTCCTTGGCCGGCCGACCGGCATATTGTGAGCGATGGAAACTGACAGATGCAAGCCGAAAAAATAAGGAACAGAATTCCAAAAACAACCAGTTTCTGAAATCGGATACTCAAACTGGCGCTTTCCAGCCGGCACCAGAACTGTCGCGGATCATCCCCGGAGCCCGTCGGGCAACACATACCCGCAGCCACGGTCGCGGAACCTTTCCCGCGCATGGCAGTTCTGGCTGTTCTAGGGCACGACGCCGCCATTTCAACCCAGGCGCCAGCCAAGTTTGCAAAGTCATCCGCACCACCCAGGGAGCGCCTCATGATGGAAGACACGGCAGGACGGATCATGGTCCGCGCGGCGATGAAGGCTCCCTACCTCGAGCGTGACGAAGAGCATCGGCTTGCATTGCTCTGGAAAGAGGACAACGACCAGAACGCGCTGCACAGCATCACCGTCGCGCATATGCGGCTGGTCATTTCCATGGCCTCCAAATTCCGCCATTACGGCCTGCCGCTCGGCGACCTGGTCCAGGAGGGTCATGTCGGACTGCTCGAGGCCGCTGCCCGCTTCGAGCCGGAGCGCGAGGTGCGGTTCTCGACCTATGCGACATGGTGGATCCGGGCCTCGATGCAGGACTACATCCTGCGCAACTGGTCGATCGTGCGTGGCGGCACCAGCTCGGCGCAGAAGGCGCTGTTCTTCAACCTGCGACGCCTGCGCGCGCGGCTGGCGAATGGCGCCGAGCCACTGTCAAACGCAACGCTCTATCGCGAAGTATCGGAAGCACTCGGCGTCTCCGAAGCCGACGTGGCGATGATGGATTCGCGGCTGTCGGCTCCCGACTCCTCACTCAACATGCCGGTTGCCGACGATGCGGGTTCGACCGAGCGCATGGAATTCCTGGTCTCGGACGATCCGCTGCCCGACGAGATCGTCGGCGACAAGATCGATGTCGCGCGCCGCTCGCTCTGGCTGAGGGAGGCGCTTCGCGCGCTCAACGCACGGGAGTTGAGGATCATCGAGGAACGCCGGCTTAACGACGAGGGCGCGACGCTGGAAGCGCTCGGCGAAACCCTCGGCATCTCCAAGGAACGCGTCCGCCAGATCGAGGCCCGCGCCATGGAAAAGCTGAAGGTCGCGTTGGTGAAGCAGAATCCGGAGTTCATGGCGACTGCCGCCTGAACGGCGGCAGGCGTCCGGAGGTGCCTACTTGTCCGTGACGATCTTGACCTTGTCGCCGGCCGAAACCGCGGCACCAGGCGACAGCGCGTTGAGGACGCGGAACAGGTCGAGCTTACGGTCGACGCCGACCATCTGCGCCGAAAGCGAACCCATCGTCTGCCCAGGCTGGACAGTGACGACGCGGATGCGCAGCGGCTTCAGCGCCGCCTTTTCGGCGGCACTCAAGATCCGGAACGAGCCGCTGACCGAGCGGGCGATTGTGTCCAGCGACGTGCTGGCCGAAGGGGCCGCGGTCAGCAGCCGATAGACCTGGCCGCCGGCGCGGATCACCGCAATGTCGAACTGCCAGCCTTCGGCGCCGGCATGCGCGGTCGCTGCCTCGTTGCCGTTGATGGTTTCCTGCCTGACGCTGCTGTCGACGAGACCAGCCACCCAGCCGCTGCGGATATAGTCCGTCAGCGCCCGGTTCTTGTCGATCGACACGCCATCGAAACGGATCGCTATGTCGCCGGGGCCGGTGGCCGTCACCGCTGCCGCCGAATTGTCGATGATGAAGCCGTCCGGTACCGTGAACGAAACGCCAAGGCCCGGATGCAGGAAGGTTTCGCCGCGCACATAGCCTTCTTCCGGCGTGTCGCCATAGAGCAGGCCGTCTATGCCGGCGAGGAAGGAATCGCGGTCTCGCGTGCCGACGCCCGGCGCGCCGAACTGGCGGGCATGGCGCTGCGCCAGATCGATGCGCTGCGGCGTATTGGGGTGCGTGGCCAGGAAGTCGAGGCTGGCGTCGGTGGCGCCGCTGATCGAGCGGAAATCCGTGTAGGCCGACATTGATTGCAGGAAGCGGCCGGCGGCGAAAGGATCGTAGCCGGCCTCGCCGATCGACTTGATGCCGATGGCGTCGGCTTCCAGCTCCTGGTTGCGCGAGAATTGCGCGAGCCTCAGCTTGCCGCGGATCAACGCCGCCTTGGCGGTCGGGCTGTCGCCGAGCACATCGGAAACCACCTTGGTCGCCAGGCCTTCCTCTGCCTCGAGTTGCTGGCGCTGCAAGCCGTGATTGGCGGTGACGTGGCCCATCTCATGCGCGATGACAGCGGCAAGCTCGGCCGAATCATTGGCCAGCGCCAGGAGGCCGCGCGTGATGTAGAGATAGCCGCCCGGCAGCGCGAAGGCATTGACATTGGGCGAATTCAAAATGGTGATGCGATAGGTCTGTGTCGGGTTGGCGGACACCACCGTCAAACTACCGACCACCTTGGCGACCATGCGCTCGAGCTTGGGATCGGAATATTCGCCGCCATAGGTCGCCAGGATGCGCGGATGCTGCGCCCTGGCCAATTCGGCGAGCTTGTTGTTGGCGCCGACATTGTCCACCGTGATCGGCTTGTCGGAAGGCTGGAAGCCGGATTCCTGAACTTCCGGCGGCGTGAACATCTGGCAGCTTGCCAACGCCACGGCAAAGCCGGCCAGCGCGAGAAAGCGCGCCAGCGGTTTCATTCCCAATGTGTTAGCGCCGATCGCCAGAACGGCTTCCTTTCGGGTCCCGGCACATGACATTGAAAATCGGGGACGATCTTCAGAATGCTCACGTGCCATATCTCAAACTGCTGCAGTATCCGCGGCCCGTCCCAGGGGCGGGCGCCGGATACTGCAGGCAAATCACGGCCTGTGCCGGACCGGTAGGGCGGACCTAGCCACACTCCCCCGGTCATGGCAAGCAAACGCCACATCGCCTGGAGCCGGTTTGACCGTAAATTATGTCCGCTTCCGGGCAACATCGCGTGATGTGGAATATCCGGCACCCGCGCCGATATAGCGCCGGAACGCCTCCGGACCAGCCCCGGCAAAGAAATCATCAGCCTTGCCGGTCGCAGCGACCAACCCATTGTCGACAAACACCATATGCTCGCCGATGCGGCGTGCATCCTCCGGCTGGTGCGTGACGAACAGCACTGTCATGGCGCGTTCGGCATGAACGGCGGCAACCAGGTCCAGCATCTCGTCGCGCAAAGCCGGTCCGAGCGAAGCGAAGGGCTCGTCGAGCAGCAACACCGGTCGGTCGCGCACCAGCACGCGGGTCAGTGCGACGCGCTGGCGTTCGCCCCCCGAGAGCTCGCGCGGCAGGCGTTTCTCCTTGCCCGCAAGACCGGTGCGCGCAAGCGCCTCGGCGACCGCGGCGCGGTCCGCCTCGGTCAGCCGCAGGGATGGCGAACGGCCGAGCCCGACATTCTGCTCGACGGAAAGATGCGCGAAGAGATTGTTCTCCTGGAACACCATCGACACTGGCCGCGCCGAGGCCGGCTCGGCGCTGACATCGACACCGCCGATCAGCACGCGGCCCGACCGTGGGGTCTCGAAGCCGGCGACCAGATTGAGCAGCGTCGACTTGCCCGAACCGCTCGGCCCCATGATGGCGGTGATCGTCGCCGCGGCAAACTCGACATCGAAAACAAGCGGCGCCTCGCCATAGCTGCCATAGCTGAACGACACTTTGTCCAGCCGCACCGGCGCGCCCTTCGCGAGCCCGTTGGCCGCCTTTTCACGCATCACGGACCTCCTCCCTTCCCAGCCAGTGCGCCGCCACGATCAACGCGAGACAGACGAGGCCGAGCAGCAGTGCGAGGCCGGCGGCATCCTCGGTGCGGTAGCTGCCCATCCGAGCCAGAAGAAGGTAGGGCAATGTCTGCACGGAATCACTGCCGAACAAGGCAATGACACCGAGATCGCCGAGCGACAGCGCCATGGCGAAAGCGAAGGCCGTGGCGAGCGGTCGCCGCAGCGACGGCCAGTCGACCAGCATCAGCCGGTTCCAGCCCGCAATGCCGAGCTGTGCACAGAGCCGTTCGTGACGCTCGCTCGCCGCATCATAGGCGGGACGCACGGCGCGGAGCGCAAACGGCATCGCCATCACCGCGTTGACGGTGACGACCATGACCGGGGCGATGGCGAAGACATCGCCGACATGGCGCAACAACAGGAACCAGCCGGCGCCGACGACGATCGGCGGCACGACCAGGACAAAACCGGCGCCTGTATCGGTCGCGTGCTCGAGCAGTGTCTTTGCGCCGGCACGGCGGTTCAGCGCCAGTGCCCGCCGCGCCATGGTCAGCGCCAGCGACAGCATCACCGAAAGCAGCGCCGACAGGAAGGCGAGCGCCGCGCTGGTCAGCGTTGCCTGCCGGACAGTGGCCTCGCCGGCCAAGCGGGCGAGATCGGCACTCAATCCGGCCATCACGGTTGCCGCCATCGGCCCGACGACGAACAGCAGCGCCAGGACGATGAGTAGCGCGTTCAACCAGGTCTCGCTCCGATTGACCGAGAGATAGCGGCGTTGCGCGACCGGCAAATTGGTGTCGCCGACCACATTGGCGCCTAGCCGCGTCAGTGCCAGCACCACGATAAAGGTCAAGGCGATCTGCAGCAGCGTCAGTGCAACGGCCCGTGCGGGATCGAAATCGAAGCGCAGCGCCTGGTAGATGCCGACCTCAAGCGTCGTCGCGGCCGGCCCGCCGCCGAGCGTCAGCACGATCGTGAAGGATGTGATGCAGAGCATGAACACAAGCCCGGCGACGCCGGGCAGTGCGGCGCGCAGCGTTGGCCATTCGATCAGCCGGAACGCCGGCCGCGCCGCCATGCCGAGTTGGCTCGCCAGCCGCCATTGGTCGGCCGGTATGGTCTGCAGCGCCTCGAGGAACAGCCGCGTCGCCAGCGGCAGGTTGAAGAAGACATGGGCGACGAGAATGCCGGACAGGCCATAGATGCCCGGCCAGCTTCCGCCGCCGATAACGGCAAGCACGCCGGCGAAATAGCCGGCACGGCCATAAAGCGCCAGGATGCCGAGCGCTGCAACGATGGCCGGCAGCGCCAATGGCACGGCGAAGATCTGCAGGATGAAGGCGCGGCCGAAGAAACGTGGATGCCGCGACAGAGCGCGCGCCACAAACAGCCCCGGGATGACCGAAAGCAGCGTCGACAGGACCGCTTGCCAGAGCGTGAAGCGAATGACGCGAAGCAGATAGGGATCGAAGGCTGCCCAGGCGCCCGAGAAATCATGGGCGCCCTCGAAAAGCAGGCCGGCAAACGCGCCGCCGATCAGCAGCGCGATTGCAGCGAGCGCTACAATGCCGGCACTGACGCGGGAATCCGTGGAATGCGCCGGCGCCATCGCGCTGCCTATTTGCTCATCACCGCCAGCCATTCATCGACCCAGGCCTTGCGGTTGGCGGCGACCTCTTGCGGGCTGAACAGCAAGGTCTTCGTCGGCTTGACCAGTTTGTCGAAGGCCGGATTGAGCGGCTTGTCGGTCTTGCCTGCCGGGAACATCCAGTTGGTCTCGGGGATGGCATCCTGGAATTTCGGCCCGGTCATGAAGGCCATGAACTTGGCCGCCAGCGGATTCTTGGCTCCTGTCGTGGTGATACCCGCCACCTCGATCTGCAGATACTCGCCCTCCTCGAAGGAGGCCGCCTGGTAGCGCTCCGTGTTCTCGGCGACCATGTGGTAGGCTGGCGACGTCGTGTAGGACAGCACCATCGGCGCCTCGCCCTTGGTGAACAGCCCATAGGCCTCGCTCCAGCCCGGCGTCACGGTCAGCACCTTGGCCTTGAGCTTGGCCCAGGCCTCGGGTGCCTTGTCGCCATAGACCGACTTGACCCAAAGAAGCAGGCCGAGGCCTGGCGTCGAGGTGCGCGGATCCTGGATGACGATCTTGTCGTTGGCACTGCCTTCGATCAGCTCCTTCAGGCTCTTCGGCGGCGTCTTCATCTTCTGCGTGTCATAGACGACAGCGAAATAGCCGTAGTCGAAGGGGACAAAAGTGTCGTCGCTCCAGCCGCCCGGCACATTGACATCCGTCACCGCGCCATGCGGCGCGAACAAGCCTGACGCCTTGGCATCGGCGGTGAGATTGGTATCCAGGCCAAGCACGATATCGGCCTTGGTCGATGCGCCTTCCAATCTGACGCGGTTGAGCAGCGCGACGCCATCGGCGACCGAGACGAAGTCGACGTCGCAGCCGCATTCGGCCTCGAACTCCTTCTTCACCACGGGACCCGGCCCCCAGTCGGCGGTGAAACTCTCATAGGTGTAGACGGTGAGCTTGTCCTTGGCCAAGGCGGGCCCGGACAAGGCCACGACCGTTGCTGAAACAAGAGCGTATAAAAGCGTGCGCATCGGCGCCTCCTTCGTTCGAATTGAAAGGAATTGAGGCGTCGGACTGTCCGAAACGTCTAATCCCTCCGCCGGTACAAACCGGATCAGGTTCAGCGGGTTGGCGAGACTGCCTCTCAGCCGGTCCGCGAAGATCGCGTCCGGCACCCCGTTAGAGCGTTTCGACACATAGGCCGGGCCGATCCGCCATGCAAGCGGGAGTTTGCCGCCTTCCGTTTCCCGTGCCGGGCTGATAAGGGCCACACGATATGAGCACATTCACCATCCTGCTTGGCGGCGATCTCATCCGTACGCCACGGCTCGACCGTCAGGTCAAAGGCTCCCGCGTCATCGCCGCCGACGCCGGCATCGGTCATGCGCGGTTGCTGGGTCTCGTGCCGGAGCTGTGGGTGGGTGATTTCGATTCCGTGCCGGCGAACCTGCCGGACGATCTCGCTTCCGTGCCGCGCCGGACCTTCCCGGCCGAAAAAGACCAGACCGATGGCGAACTGGCCATCGCCGCCGCACTGGAGCGCGGCGCGACCCGCCTGGTGCTTGCCGGCGCCTTTGGCGGCAAGCGCGCCGACCACGCTTTTCTGCATCTGGCGCTTGCCTTGCGCCTGGCCGAAGCAGGGACCGATGTGCTTTTGACCAGCGGCGCCCAGGAAGGCATCCCCCTGCTGCGCGGAACGGCCGGCTTCGACTATGCCGACGGCACGCTGTTTTCGGTGCTCGGCTTTTCCGAGCTCGACGGCCTGACCGTCACCGGCGCCAAATGGCCGCTCGCTCACGTCAAGGTGGCCTTCGGTTCGTCGCTGACCATTTCCAACGAGGTCAAGTCCGACAAGACCGGGGGCCGCCTCGAAATCGCGCTCGGCCATGGCCGCGCGATGCTGCTCGCTCATCCCTATCCCTTACCTGAAAGCTGACATGGCCCCGCCCCTTCTCAACCTCGACGGGATAAAACTGACTTTCGGCGGCACGCCGCTGCTCGATGGCGCCGCCTTGACCGCCTCGGCCGGCGACAAGATCGCACTGGTCGGCCGCAACGGGTCCGGCAAGTCGACGCTGCTGAAGATCGCCGCCGGCCTGATCGAGCCGCAGGATGGCGAGGTGTTCCGCCAGCCTTCGGCGACCGTCCGCTATCTGCCGCAGATGCCCGACATGGAGGGTTTTGCCACTGTCCGCGCCTATGTCGAGGCCGGACTAGGCCCAGCCGACGATCCGTACCGCGCCAGCTATCTGATGGAGCATCTTGGACTGTCGGGCGAGGAACGTCCGAACGACCTGTCGGGCGGCGAGGCGAGGCGCGCCGCCCTTGCCCGCGTCATGGCGCCCGAGCCCGATATCCTGCTGCTCGATGAGCCGACCAACCATCTCGACCTCTCGGTCATCGAATGGCTGGAAGAAGAACTCATCCGCACCTCCTCGGCACTGATCGTCATCTCGCACGACCGCCGCTTCCTCGAGCGCGTGTCGCGCGCCACCGTCTGGCTCGATCGCGGCCAGACCCGCAGGCTAGACAAGGGCTTCGGCCATTTCGAGGAATGGCGCGACCTGGTGCTAGAAGAGGAAGAGCGCGAGCAGCACAAGCTCGGCCGCCAGATCGTGCGTGAGGAGCATTGGCTGCGCTACGGCGTGACGGCGCGGCGCAAGCGCAACATGCGCCGTCTCGGCGAATTGCAGACCATGCGCCAGCGTTTTCGCGGCCATCGCGGCGCCGAAGGGTCGGCGACCATGGTGGCGAGCGACGCCAACGAGTCCGGCAAGCTGGTGATCGAGGCCAAAAATATCGAAAAGAGCTTTGGCGATCTCACCGTGGTCAAGGGGTTTTCGACCCGCATCCAGCGCGGCGATCGCGTTGGCCTGGTCGGGCCGAACGGCGCTGGCAAGACCACGCTCTTGAAGATGTTGACCGGCGAGATGAAGCCGGACGCCGGTTCGGTGCGGCTCGGCACCAATCTGGAGATCGCCACGCTCGACCAGAAGCGCGAGGCGGTCGACCCGCAGGAGACGCTGGCGCAGTACCTCACCGATGGGCGCGGCGAGAACCTCGTCATCAATGGCGAGCAGCGCCACGTCGTCTCCTACATGAAGGATTTCCTGTTCAAGCCGGAGCAGGCGCGCACCCCGGTGCGCGAACTATCCGGCGGCGAGCGGGCGCGGCTCTTGCTGGCGCGCGTACTGGCGCGGCCGGCAAACCTTCTGGTGTTGGATGAGCCGACCAACGATCTCGACATGGAGACGCTGGAACTGCTGCAGGAGCTGGTTGCCGGTTTTGCCGGCACAGTCATCCTGGTCAGCCACGACCGCGATTTCCTCGACCGCACCGTGACCAGCCTGATCGCGCCGGATGGTGAAGGCCGCTGGATCGAATATGCCGGCGGCTATTCCGACATGCTGGCGCAGCGCGGCGGCACCAGGCTGGACGACCGCAAGGCGCGCGCGAAAGCCGAAAGCGGCGAAGCGCCAGCACCCGGCAAAAGCGAGGCCACTGCGCCAAAGGGACCAGCGAAGAAACTGTCGTTCAAGCAGAAGTTCGCGCTGGAATCGCTGCCCAAGAAAATCGAGGCTGTGATGGCGTCGATCTCAAGGCTGGAGAACAACATCGCCGATCCCGCCTATTACGAGCGCGACCCCGCCTCCTTCCAGAAAACCATCGCCGCCCTCGACAAGGAGCGCGCCACGCTGGCCGCGTTTGAAGAGGAGTGGCTGGAGCTGGAGATGCTGCGCGAAGAGATGGAGGGGTGAGGAGCGCTTGGCCGTAGGCCGATCAATCGACAACGATTTGTCGATTAAAGCGACGAACGGTGAAAGGCCGGTTCGCCTTCAGCGAATCGAAAGGTCCAGTGGACCTTTCGAAGGGATAGAACGCCCGAAGGGCTGGGAGCCATAGCGAAGGGCCGGGCGGGCCAAGTCCTATCACACCGCCGTCTTTATTTGCATTTGCGTGCGGGCTTTTATGCGCCTACATTATGCGCATAAAAGGAGGCAATCCCTATGCTTCAATCGACGCCGAAACCTCAGCGGCAATCAGTCAACACGTCCATTGATTCTCAGTTGATCAATGACGCTAAGGCGTTGGGTATCAACATTTCCCGCGCCGCGGAGGCGGGTATCGCGAAAGCGATTGCTGCGGAAAAAACACGTCGATGGCAGGAAGAAAACAAGCAAGCCATCGAAAGCTCCAATGAATATGTTAGGCGCAACGGACTTCCATTGGCCAAACACCGGCTGTTTTGATGGCACGTTACGATCTTTATCGG
Organism: Mesorhizobium sp. M7A.F.Ca.CA.001.04.2.1; assembly: GCF_003998485.1. Lineage (NCBI taxonomy): Bacteria > Pseudomonadati > Pseudomonadota > Alphaproteobacteria > Hyphomicrobiales > Phyllobacteriaceae > Mesorhizobium > Mesorhizobium sp. M7A.F.Ca.CA.001.04.2.1. Next base: position 21,494 of record NZ_RZQT01000055.1, on the reverse strand, counting down.
AATTCCGAGGGCAACGGTTATCTTCTCGATGTTCAGTCCGACCTTCTTGAGGGCCTGAGCACCAGGGTCGTAATTCCGTTGATGCCGCCCAACACAGCTCCGGTTCCGGGCCGCCGGCTAAACCCGACCTTCACTATCGATGGCAAGGATCATGTGATGGTCACGCAGTTCATGTCAGCCTTGATGGCCTCTGAGCTGCCGGATACCGAGGGGAATCTTTCCAGGCACCACGACGACATCGTCGCCGCACTCGACATGCTGTTCCAGGGCTTCTGAATCAAGAGGCTACGGGACAGCGGCTTTCTCAGCCAGCCGTCTTCGCCTGCCAGGCCTTGATCGCCTCGTCGAACACCTTCTCGCCGGGAATGCCCTTTTCCATGGTCAGCAACGCCCGCCGTCCGGTCTTGTAGACGACCGGCACGTCGATCCAGTCCTGGCCGCGCAGCAGGGTCATGTTGGCGTCTTCGTCGGCCTTGGTGTCGTTGAGCGCGACGAGGAAGAAGCCGTCGGCAATCTTGGCCGGAATGCCGATCAGCGGGCTGCCGGCATCCTGCTCCGAAGCCTTCATGGCAACGCGCAGGATGTTGTCGACACCGCCGCCCTCGAAGCCGTCGGGCGTCAGGAAGATCATCTCGATGATATGGCTGGCCGGCAGCGTCTGGTCGGTGTTGCGGCGGATGGTCATGCGCAACTGGATGTCCTTGCCGGGAATGGTCGCCTCGGCGCGGATCGCCGGCTCCGGCGGCAGGTCGCCACCGGGCGATTCCTGCACCAGCGACCAGACGATGTTGCCGGGCTCGGCGGAGCCCTGGGCGGTGCTGGTGCGCTCCTCATAGAAGATCGCCTTCTGGCCGACAGGCAGGGCGGCTTCCGCAGGCGCAGCCGCCGGGGCGGGCGGCGCGGCACCTGCCGGTGCTGGCGGCGTGCCAGCAGCACCGGCCGGCGCTGCAGGCGCTGCTCCGTTGGCAGGCGGCGTTGCGGGGGCGGCATCTGTCGCCGGAGGCGTAGTCGCGGCAGGCGTACCGGCGGCCGGTGCGGAAATCGCCGGTGCGTTCGTGGCCGAAGGCGGGGTGGTCAGCGCCGCGACCGATTCGCCTTCGCCGATGCCGCTTTGGCCACCGGCCGGACCCGGGTCGACTTCACCACCCTGCGGTGTCAGCCGCTGGGTGAATTTCGTGCTTTCGGCTTCCGTGCCGCCAGCCGCGGGCGCCGGCGGCGCTGCCGCGGCATCGGTTGCCGGCTTGGCCGGCGCCGGCTTCACGGGTTCGGTTTTCGCTACCTGATTGCCGCCAAGCCCCAGCATCTTGCCGAAGGCGTCCTTGTTCAGCCAGATGCCATAGCCGCCGCCGGCAACGACCAGCAGTGCGACGACGGCCGCGATCAGCCCGCCATAGCTGCGCTTGCGCTCGGCGGGACGCAGGCGCTGGAAGGTGTCCTGTACCGGCTCTTCATTGTCTTCGTTGCTGGAAAAGACATCGGCCTCGTCGTCCGCCTCCTCGGCGTTCATGCCTGGAAGAGGCGTGTCGGCGCGAGCCGGCTGGGCAGGCGCCGGCGTCGATCTTTGCCAGCTTGGCTCGACCTTGGCGGCAGGCGGCGGCGCGGGTTGATAGGGCTCGGGCTTGGCGACGGGCGGTGCCGGCCAGGCCGATTCCGCCTTCGCCGGCTGCCTCGTATGGCTTGGCTGGTTCTTGTTGCGATCGATCGACGAAAAGATGTGTTCCAGCTCCGCGAGCGGGTCGGTCTCCGGCACGCTCTTGGCATAATCGCGCTCGACGCTTGTAATGGCGTCTTCCAGCGAACGCATCTGCGTGGCTATGGCTTCGGGAGCCCACGGCGGCGAACGTTCACCAAGCTTCTTCGCCAGCATGGTGCGAACGCTGGCATAGATGCGCGTACGCTTTTCCGGCGTCTCGTCGCCATGCTTGTCGAGCGCGTTTTTCAGAATAGCAACGAAATCTGCCATGCTTCAGTCGACCTGTATTTTGCTTCCGCGCCGGCCCCCGCAAATCAGCCGCGATGCCCGGAAAGGCTTCAGAAACTAGTCTTGAAACGGATCGGTCACAAGTATCGTGTCGTCGCGTTCCGGGCTGGTGGAAAGGAGCGCGACCGGTGCGCCGATGAGCTCCTCGATGTAGCGGACATACTTGACCGCCTGGGCCGGCAGATCATTCCAGCTGCGCGCGCCGGCAGTGGTGCCTTTCCAGCCCTCGAGCGTCTCGTAGACCGGTTCGACACGTGCCTGCGCGCCCTGGCTGGCCGGCAGATAATCGATCATCTCGCCGTCGAGACGGTAACCGGTGCAGACCTTGATCTCGTCCAGCCCGTCAAGCACGTCGAGCTTGGTCAGCGCGATGCCCTTGATGCCGTTGACCGCGACGGCCTGGCGCACCAGCACCGCGTCGAACCAGCCGCAGCGGCGCTTGCGACCGGTGACGACGCCGAATTCATGGCCGCGCGTGCCGAGGAATTCGCCGACCTCGTTCTTCTGCTCGGTCGGGAACGGACCCTCGCCGACGCGTGTCGTATAGGCCTTGGTGATGCCGAGCACATAGCCGATGGCGCCCGGGCCAACGCCGGAGCCGGCGGCAGCCTGTCCGGCAACCGTGTTCGACGAGGTCACGAACGGATAGGTCCCGTGGTCGATATCGAGCAGTGTGCCCTGCGCGCCCTCGAACAGGATGCGCTCGCCAGCCCGGCGCTTGTCGTCGAGGATCTTCCAGACCCGGTCCATATAGGGCAGGATGTCGTCGGCGACCGAGGTTAGTTCCTGCATGATCGCGTCATGCGTGACTTCCGCATGACCAAGCCCGCGACGCAGCGCATTGTGGTGCGTCAGCAGCCTGTCGACTTTCAAGGGCAGTGTTTCCAAATCCGCCAAATCCATCACCCTGACCGCGCGCCGGCCCACCTTGTCCTCATAGGCGGGGCCGATGCCGCGACGGGTCGTGCCAATCTTCGTCCCGGAATTGGATGCGGCGTCCTCACGAAATCCGTCCAGCTCTCGATGCAGGGACAGGATAAGCGCTGTGTTTTCGGCTATTTTCAGGCGATCCGGCGCCACTTCGACACCTTGCGCCTTGAGTTTTGCCACCTCGGCGACGAAAGCGTGCGGGTCGAACACGACGCCATTGCCGATGATGGACAGCTTGCCCTGGCGCACGACGCCCGACGGAAGCAACGACAGCTTGTAGACCTTGCCGTCGACGACCAGCGTATGGCCGGCATTGTGGCCGCCCTGGAAACGCACCACGACATCGGCGCGCTCCGACAGCCAGTCGACGATCTTGCCCTTGCCTTCGTCACCCCACTGCGAGCCGACGACCACCACATTGGCCATGTTTCTTTTCCCTTGAGACGCCGCCAAGCGGCTTGAATATGGTTCGAAACGACAGGCCTCTATAACGTCAAGACCTCGCGAGCGCGACCTTTCTTTGCCGTCGAAAATGCCCTGAGGCACAACAATTTTCGGCTTTGACATCATTTACTTGGGCGAGCGAGGGCAATAGGCCGGCAAACACCGCAGCTCCGGCGACTGGAATCCCGCGATGCATCGAAGCGCCTACATATTCCTGCTGCTCACCACCTTGCTTTGGGGTGGAAATTCGGTGGCCGGCAAGCTGGCGGTCGATCACGTCTCGCCGATGACGCTGGTCTTCCTGCGCTGGGTGCTGGCCGTGGCGATCATGCTGCCCATCGGCTGGAAGACCATCCAGAAGGACTGGCCGATGGTCCGCAAGCACTGGTTCGTGCTGGTCGCCCTCGGCGCCAGCGGCTTCACCCTGTTCAACACCATCTTCTACACGGCGCTCAACTACACGACAGCGATCAATGTCTCGATCGAACAGGCGGCGATGCCGATCCTGATCATGACTGCCAATTTCGTCTTCTTCCGCCTGCGCGTGAACTGGGCGCAGATTGTCGGCGTCGTGCTGACCATCGCCGGCGTGATCCTCACCGCCTGCCATGGCGACCCGCGCCGGCTGTTGACGCTGGAACTCAATTTCGGTGACGCCATCATGCTGGTCGCCGTCTTTCTCTACAGCGGCTATTCGGTCGGGTTGCGGCTGAAGCCGGTGATGCACTGGCAGAGCCTGATGCTGGCCCTGTCGGTTTCGGCACTCGTCACCTCGTTGCCGTTCTTCCTGTGGGAGGTCCTCGCCGGCAAGGTCGTCATACCCGACGCGCGCGGCTGGACCGTCATCGTCTATACGGCGATCGGCGCCTCGGTCGTTTCGCAGATCTTCTACATCAGGGGCAACGAGCTGATCGGCGCCAACCGCGCCGGCCTGTTCATCAATCTGGTGCCGATCTTCGGCACGCTGCTGTCGGTGCTGATCGTCGGCGAGACGTTCCAGCTCTATCAGGCGCTGGCCTTGGTGCTCGTGCTGGGCGGCATCGGGCTTGCCGAATACAGCGGGCGCAAGATGGCAATGGCGGACCACCGCGGATGACATTTGGCGGCTGACGCCCTCCGCCGTCGCGGCAACGCGAACGGCCTGGACTTCGCCAATGGCGCGGAAACAGCGGCATGAATCCTGCCGCGTCCCCTACTTGGAACATTTCACCTCCAGCGGAGTTTGAACGCCAGGGAGGCGACATGATGAGCCACAACCCTCGCAGCACGGCAAGCATTGCTGGTCACCCTATCCACCCGATGCTGATTCCGTTTCCGATTGCCTTTTTTGTCGGCACCTTCGTTTGCGACCTTATCTTCTGGCGAACAGCCGATCCCGGATGGGTCACCGGGTCGCTTTGGCTTCTCGGCGCAGGCCTGATCATGGCTGCCCTGGCCGCGCTTGCTGGCTTGACGGACGTTCTCGGCGATGTTCAGGTCCGCAATCTCACGACGGCATGGCTCCATGCCGGCGGCAATGTACTCGTCGTGTTGATCGAGCTTTACAACTGGTACTCGCGGTATGCCGGCGGAGCGGCGGCCGTGATGCCAACCGGCATCGTCCTATCGCTGATCGTGGTTCTCATCCTGCTGTTTACGGGCTGGAAGGGCTGGGAACTGGTCTACCGACATCGCGTGGGTGTTTCCGATGGCTCGGACGAGTTGACATGAACCGGCCGCCGCGGCGGCCGGCGTCAACGAGGTGGGTCGGCGACCGCCTGTCCTCAATCACATCGCGTTGACGTCGAACTGCAGCCGCTTGGCCGAGTCGATCGACTTGTGCGCCTTGACCTTTTCCAGCACGGCTTCCGGGAACGGCGCGTCGAGATAGAGCAGCGCTATGGCATCGCCGCCCGGCCGGTTGCGGCCGAGCTGGAAGTTGGCGATGTTGACGCCATTCTCGCCGCAGACGGTGCCGAGCAGGCCGATGATGCCCGGCGCGTCCGCATTGGTGGTGTAGAGCATGTGCTGGCCGACCTCGGCATCGAGGTTGATGCCCTTGATCTGGATGAAGCGTGGCTTGCCATCCGAGAAGCATGTGCCGGCGATCGAGCGCGTCATGTGCTCGGTCTTCACCGTCAGCTTGATATAGCCGTCGAACACGCCCGACTTGTCGCGCTTGACCTCGGCCACGATGATGCCGCGCTCCTTCACCATGATCGGCGCCGACACCATGTTGACGTCCGAGACCTGAGGCCGGATCAGCCCGGCGAGTGCTGCACTGATCAGCGCGCGCGTGTTCATCGTCGCGGTCGAGCCGTCGAACAGGATCTCCACCTCCTTGATCGGATCCTCGGTGACCTGGCCGACAAAGGCGCCGAGCACCTCGGCGAGCTTGACGAACGGCTTCAGCCGCGGCGCCTCCTCGGCGGTGATCGACGGCATGTTGATGGCGTTGGAGACGGCGCCCTTGATCAGATAGTCGGCCATCTGCTCGGCAACCTGCAGCGCGACATTCTCCTGGGCCTCCGTCGTCGAGGCGCCGAGATGCGGCGTCGCCACCACATTCTCCATGCCGAACAGTTCGTTGTTCTCGGCCGGTTCGACCTCGAAGACGTCGACCCCGGCGCCGGCCACCTTGCCGCTCTTCAGCGCTGCGACCAGATCGGCCTCGACGATCAGACCGCCGCGTGCGCAATTGATGATGCGCACGCCCTTCTTCATCTTGGCGATCGCCGCGGCATCGATGATGTTGCGCGTCTTGTCGGTCAGCGGCGTGTGCAGGGTGATGAAATCGGCGCGGGCGAACAGCTCGTCGAGCTCGACCTTGTCGACGCCAAGCTCCTCGGCACGGCTGTCCGACAGGAACGGATCGAAGGCGATGACGTGCATCTTGAGGCCAACGCCGCGCGTCGCGACGATCGAACCGATGTTGCCGCAGCCGATGACGCCCAGCGTCTTGCCGGTGATCTCGACGCCCATGAAGCGGTTCTTTTCCCATTTGCCGGCATGGGTCGAGGCGTTGGCTTCAGGGATCTGGCGCGCCAGCGCAAAGATCATCGCCACCGCATGTTCGGCTGTGGTGATCGAGTTGCCGAAGGGCGTGTTCATCACGATGATGCCCTTGCGGCTTGCCGCCGGGATATCGACATTGTCGACGCCGATGCCGGCGCGGCCGATGACTTTGAGATTGGTAGCGGCGTTGATCAGCTTTTCGGTGACCTTGGTCGCCGAGCGGATGGCGAGGCCATCATACTGGCCGATCACTTCGGCGAGCTTATCCTTGTCCTTGCCGAGATCGGGCAGATAGTCGACCTCGACGCCACGATCCTTGAAGATTTGCACGGCGGTGGGGGAGAGTTTGTCTGAGACGAGAACGCGGGGCGCCATGGCGGCCTCCTTGAAGTGGATTTGATCCTGATGGGAGTGGGCGGCCCGAAGGCCGCCGCGAACGATCTCAGGCCGCCGCTTTGAGCGACGCCTTCTGTGCGGCGAATGCCCAGTCGAGCCAGGGCAGCAGCGCTTCGAGATCCGACGTCTCGACCGTCGCGCCGCACCAGATGCGCAGGCCGGGCGGTGCGTCGCGATAGGCACCGATATCATAGGCGACGCCTTCCTTGTCGAGCACCGACACCAGCCCCTTGGCGAAGGCCGCCTGCCCGTCGGCATCGAGTGCGGACACGTCCGGATCGGTGAAGGACAGGCAGACGGACGTGTTCGACCGTGTCGCCGGCTGGACGGCGAGATGACCGAGCCAGGAGGACTTGCCGACAAAGCGATCGAGGACGGCCGCATTGGCATCCGCCCTGGCGATCAGCGCGTCGAGGCCGCCGGTCGACTTCGCCCAGTTGAGCGCATCGAGGTAATCCTCGACGCACAGCATTGAGGGCGTGTTGATGGTCTCGCCCTTGAAGATACCTTCGATCAGCTTGCCGCCTGAGGTCAGGCGGAAAATTTTCGGCAGCGGCCATGAGGGCTTGTAGGTTTCCAGCCGCTCGACGGCGCGAGGCGACAGGATCAGCATGCCGTGAGCGCCCTCGCCGCCCAGCACCTTTTGCCAGGAGAAAGTGACGACATCGAGTTTTTCGAAGTCGAGCCTCTGCGCGAATGCGGCGGAAGTCGCATCGCAGACGGTCAGGCCCTTGCGGTCCGCGGGAATGAAATCGCCGTTCGGCACGCGAACGCCCGACGTGGTGCCGTTCCAGGTGAACACCACATCGCGGTCGAAATCGATCTTGGTGAGATCAGGCAGCTCGCCGTAGCCGGCTTCGATCTTGCGCACGTCGGCGAGCTTCAATTGCTTGACCACGTCGGTGACCCAGCCGGAGCCAAAGCTCTCCCAGGCAACCATGTCGACGCCGCGCTCGCCGAGCAGCGACCACAGCGCCATCTCGACCGCACCGGTGTCCGACGCCGGCACGATGCCGATGCGGTAACCCGCCGGGACCTGGAGAATCTCCCGCGTCAGCTCGATCGCCTGTTCGAGCTTGGTCTTGCCGATCTTGGCGCGGTGGGAACGGCCGAGCGCGGCAGCCTTCAGCGCCTCGACCGACCAGCCGGGGCGCTTTGCGCAGGGACCTGAGGAGAAATTGGGGTTTGCCGGACGGAGTCCGGGCTTCGTATGCGTCGTCATCGTGGTCTATCCTTCCAGATAGTGGCCCCTCGTTGGGGAGGGGTGGCCCACGGACGGCGATATTCGTTCGGGCTTCAGGCGTCAAGAGGAAAGTTTTTGTCGTTGCCGGGATACCGGCGATCCCTGATCAGGATGTCGTGACTTCAAACGCAAACGGCGGATCCCGAAAGATCCGCCGTCCTGGTCCTCGTACTCGCCGCGCCTACCAGAGATCGTAGCGTAGCCCGACCTTGACCTGATGATAATCGAGCCCCTTTTTGAACTCAGGGTTGCCGACAGCGTCTGCTGTCACGTATTTCGCGGAAGGCAGAGCCGTGTATTGATAGCCGACATCGACTGCAACATTCTTGCTGACCTGATAAGCAAAGCCGGCGCCGAGCGTATAGGCGAAGCTGAACTGCTTCTCCGACTGCGTCGTCCCATCATAGCCATTTGGATCGTCGCATTCAAAGATGGTCGTGGTTGTACCTGATGTTGTCGATGAATTCTGACAGTTGCGAGCGCCTTGAGCGTACTTGTAGGTGCTGTACGCTATGCCGACACCGCCTCCGACATAGGGCGTGAAGCCGACATAAGTGCCCAGGTCGACAAAGGCGCTGGCCATCACATCGTAGGCCTTGTTGTTGCCGTCGTTGGAGCCTTCGCATCCACGGGTGCTTGGGCCGGCGAACGCGCTTGTGCTGCCACCGCTGGTGACAGTCACCGTCTGCGTTCCATCGCAAGTACTGTCGAATTTGCTGGCGAATTTGCTTGTCGGCAGCAGACCGAAATTCAATTCACCACGGAAGTAATCGTTGAAATGGTAGCCCATACCTATCGAACCAGACAGCGGGCTGGTATCCGTAACCAGACCGGCCGGAGTTTCCGAAAATTCATAGGGCTTGTTGAAGGCATAGCCGAGATCACCGCGCAGATACCAGCCGGAGCCGACCTCGACCGGGACGTAGTCGGGCGCCTGGTCGACATAGATCGGCGGATCGTAGTCGGCCGCGTGCACCGGCGTCAGCGGCAGGAGGGCTAGTGCACCGAGCGCCAGCGCCATACGCGATGTAAGTTTCATGGTCCCCGACTCCCGAATTTGGCGCAGCCCGCAATCGCAGCGGCAGCCATCGTTTCAAGGAGCATTGTTAACCATAGTGGTTAAGTGGCGGTTAAGGCTAACAGAGCGTTAGCGAATTCATTTCCCCTGTCGATTCCAGGCGGCCAACGAAAAACCGCCCGGCTTGAGGCCGGGCGGTTTGTGAAGAATTCAAGTAATGTAGATGCTGTTACTTGGTGTAGATCGGCTCGGGTTCGGGCTGGTAGGCAACGACCGGCGCGGCGCAACCGTTGTTGCCACCGAACTGGTAACGCAGGCCACCGCGCACTTCGTGTGTGTTGATGCCACGATCGAAGCCGGGACCGGAGCTGGTGATGTTCCAGTCAAACATGCGGCCGCCCTGGATATGGGAGAAGCGGTAGCCGGCATCAAGAATGATCTTGTCGGTCAGGCAGTACGAAGCGCCGGCCATCAGACCGTAGGCGAAACGCCAGCTTGATCTGCCGGGATTGAACTCGGTGGTGTTCGGGTCGTAGACATCATCCCACTTGACGCGGGCGCCGCCGATGCCGGCGCCAACGTAAGGCGTGATGCCATGGTAGGTGCCGAGATCGACATAGGCGTTGGCAAGCAGTAGCAGGGCGCTCATCTTCGATACTTCGGTCGAAGTACCGTTGATGTCCGAGGTGCCGCCGTTGAAGTTCGACTTGAACCAATAGTCGGCGGTCAAATCGGTCCGGAAGTGATCGTTGATCTTGTAGCCGACGCCGGCGCCGAGCGAGAAACCGCCCTTGAGCTTGCCGAAATCGAAGCTTCTGGTGCCGGGCGTAACCGTACAGTTACAGGGATCGACGGTGTAGGTCATATAGTCGATGCCGCGCACGGTCGACTTGTGATAGTCGATGTCGCCACGGATATACCAGCCGCCGACTTCTACCGGCTGCTCGTAGACGGCCTGAGGCGGAGCCTCTTCGACGATCGGTTCCGGCAGGTCGGCCGCGAACAACGGCCCCGCCAGGCCTGCGAACAGTAAGGCGAGCAGGGCCTTTCTTGCTGTCTTGAACATGCTTGTCACCCCTGAGAAGCTCGGAACGGCAAACCCGCCCGAAATGCGATTGGCTTTCAGTCGTGGATAATGAATTGCAAAGGTTAAAAGGCGTTTAACCCTGTTGCTTAACCACGAATCTCGAAGCTTCTGGGGACCGGCGCGAGATTTCCGAACAGCGAACAGACTGGGAGCCGACAAGAAAAAGCCCGCCGAGAGGCGGGCCTTGGACAGGTTCAGGCGACGACGTCCTGCCGGGCGCTGTGGGGGTCAGGCGGCGCTGCGCGTTTCCGAGATGATGTCCACGATGCCATTCACCACGGACTCGACCAGTTGCGGGTCGTCGCCCTCGGCCATCACGCGGATCAGCGGCTCTGTCCCGGATGGCCGGATAACCAGCCGTCCGGTCTTGCCGAGCCGGCTACGCGCGTCTTCGATGGCGGCCTTGACCGGCGCCTCCTCGAGCGGCTTGCCGCCGGAAATGTGAACGTTCTTCAGGAGTTGCGGCACGGGTTCGAATTTCTTCGACAGTTCGCTGACCGGCCGGCCCTGCCGCTTGATGCAGGCCAGCACCTGCAGCGCCGAAACCAGGCCGTCGCCGGTGGTCGAAAAGTCGGACAGCACGATATGGCCCGACTGTTCGCCGCCGACATTCAGCCCGTGCGCGCGCATATGCTCGACGACATAACGGTCGCCGACCTTGGTCCGGTGCAATTGCAGCTTCATGTCGCCGAGGAAGCGTTCGAGGCCCAGATTGGACATGACGGTTGAGACGACACCGCCGCCGGCGAGCCGCCCGCTCTGGTGCCAGGATTCGGCGATCAGCGCCATGATCTGGTCACCATCGACGATCGCGCCGTTTTCATCGACGATGACGACGCGATCGGCGTCGCCATCGAGCGCGATGCCGATATCGGCGCGCACTTCGTGCACCTTCTTTTGCAGGCCGGCCGGGTGGGTCGAGCCGCATTCCTTGTTGATGTTGAAGCCGTTGGGCTCGACATTGATGGCGACGACTTCGGCGCCCAGTTCCCACAGCGCCTCGGGCGCCACCTTGTAGGCCGCGCCATTGGCGCAATCGACGACGATCCTCAAGCCCGCGAGCGACATCGAGCGCGGCAAGGTGCGCTTGGCGAATTCGATGTAGCGGTCATGCACGCCGTCGACGCGCTTGGCGCGGCCAAGCCCGTCGGAATCGGCGAGCGCCAGTTCGATATCCCTGTCGAGCATGCTCTCGATGCGCTCCTCGATCTCGTCGGAGAGCTTGTAGCCGTCGGGTCCGAACAGCTTGATGCCGTTGTCGTAATAAGGGTTGTGCGAGGCCGAGATCATGACGCCGATATCGGCGCGCAGCGAACGCACCAGCATGGCGACAGCCGGCGTCGGGATCGGGCCGAGCAGGAACACGTCCATGCCGGCGGCACAAAGACCGGCGACCATGGCATTCTCGATCATATAACCGGAAAGCCTGGTGTCCTTGCCGAGCACGACACGATGTCGATGGCTGCCGCGCTGGAAAGAAAGGCCGGCGGCCATGCCGACCCGCATCGCGATTTCAGCGGTCATCGGAAACTTGTTGGCGCGTCCGCGAATGCCGTCCGTGCCGAAATAATTCCCTGCCATGCCAGTCAGCTTCCTCGACGTTTCTTCCCCGGCACGTCATGCCACAAGTGGCCAGGGCGCTATGATCACATTGTGTGATTATACGTTACCAATCCTTAGAAAACCATTGTTGTGCACTGCACACAACGTGGCCGCAACCTGACATGCCCAGACTGCCATGCTGCAATATACAAGTCATTCGAGCCTTTCAGCGCGGATGCACCAGGAAAATCTTGCTCTGAACCAGGCAACGGACAACGATTTCATCACCTTATCGGGAGAAGCCGATTTTCGGCGATATATACGCCACTTAGCATCTGGCGCAACCGACCGTTGAGCGTTATTGATTTGCAGGGACGTATCATGGGCTGCTGCAACGGAGAAACGCTATGCTCATCCACCGACTTGCCACTTTGACCGGCCTCGCCGTCGCGACCTTGTTCCTGGCCGCGCCAGCCAACGCACTGACGATGGCCGAGTGCAGCACGAAGTATAACGCCGCCAAGGATGCGGGGACACTGGCCGGAGCGACTTGGAACCAGTTCCGCAAGGCTCAGTGCGGCACCGACGCCACAGCGACGACCGACGCCAAGCCGGCCGATGCCAAGAAAGCGACCAACACCACGAAGGCTGCCGCGTCGGACGACAGCACGGCCAAGGGCCTGACGGCGAAGGAATGCAGCACCAAGTATCAGGCGGCGAAGGCTGCCGGCACGCTGAACGGCATGAAGTGGAACGACTTCCGCAAATCCGAATGCGCCGCCGGTGCATCCGCCGCTGCCGCCGCCAAGCCGGCGACCACCAAGGCCGCCGCGGCTCCCGCCGCTCCCGCAGACAATGGCGGCAAGGGCCTGAGCATGGCCGAATGCAGCACCAAGTATCAGGCCGCCAAGACGGCCAACACGCTGAACGGCATGAAGTGGAACGACTTCCGCAAGACCGAGTGCGGCGCAGCCGCCTCGGATGACGACACCGTGCCGGCCGCCGACGAGGCGAGCTACACCAAGGAGCCGGCGAAGCCGACGACGGCTGCGCCCAAGGGCGTCACCTTCCCGTCCGCGATCTCGCCGAAATATACCAGCGAGACCCCCGGAAAGGGCCGTATGCACACCTGCCTCGACCAGTACTATGCCCTCAAGGACGCCAATTCGCTTGGCGGCCTGAAGTGGATCCAGAAGGGCGGCGGCTTCTACAGCCTGTGCAACGCCAAGCTGAAGAGCTGATCGCTTAGCCATAGTCTCCAAACAAAGGCCCGCGCATCGCAAGATGCGCGGGCCTTTTTTGTTGCGCGAAGACGCACACTGCCTTGCTCGCATCTGCACGTCGCCGGGCTGCCGGCATCATCAATTCGCCTACACTGCCCACCGCCAAGCTCATCGGAAGTCCGTAAAGATTCTGGTTGAACATATAGAGAACAAACCATATACAAAAAGACGTCAAACTTATTATCAACCAGGAGGGTCTTATGCACGGTTTGAAATTGGCGGTATTGGCTGCGACCGCATTTGTCGCTTGGAGCGTCGCCCCCGCAAGCGCACTGACGATGAAGGAATGCGGCGAGACCTATCGAACAGCCAAGGAAGGCGGCACTCTGAACGGCATGGACTGGACGGCTTTTCGCAAGGAGAAGTGCGCGACATCAGCAGCGGACAGTGTCAGCGAGGATACGGTCAAAACCGAGCCGCAGACGAAAAAAGAAACCAACGCGGCGGTCGCCCCCACTGTAGCGCCCGCGGGCGTGACATTTCCGACCACGCTGGCCGCCGAGTTCAAGACCGAAAAGCCCGCGAAGGCGCGCATGAAGACCTGTCTCCAAGGCTACCATGGCAACAAGGACGCGGGCACGTTGAACGGCCTTCGCTGGATCCAGAAGGGCGGCGGTTATTACAGCCTGTGCAATGCCAAGCTGAAGAGCTGAGCGACAAGACATCTGAAGAAGAGAAGGCCTGCGAACCGCAGGGTTCGCGGGCCTTTTTGTTGCCTTCGAGGGCACGCCAGCGGCGACGTTGCCAATCTCCCCCTTGTGGGGGAGATTGGCTATCACCTAGGCTTTCGCCAATCGTCACCGTCGCAGATGCGAGGTCGCGGACAACTCCTCCCCAACGCCAAAAACAAAGAACGCCGCGGAGCAAGCCGCGGCGTTCGATGAAATCGGTGGCCGAACTCAGCTCGACGGCTGTGGTTCCATACCGCCTTCGGGCTCAGGACCCTTCTTGCGGCGGCCGCCGGACTTCGGCACGGCCGAGCCACGACTTGGCGGCGTATCGTCGCCGAGGTCGCGTGCGGGCTTGTGGCCGGCGATCAACTGCTTGATCTCCTCGCCGGACAGCGTCTCGTATTCCAGCAGGCCCTGAGCCAGCGCGATCCATTCCTTCTTCTTCTTGGTCAGGATGGACTTCGCCGACGAATAGGCCTCATCGATCAGGCGGCGCACTTCGGCGTCGATGATCTGCGCCGTTTCTTCCGAGACGTTCTGCGTGCGCGCCACCGAATGGCCAAGGAACACTTCTTCCTGGTTGTCGCCATAGGCGACATGGCCGAGCTTGTCGGAAAAGCCCCAGCGCGTGACCATGGCACGCGCCAGCTTGGTCGCCTGCTCGATATCCGAAGAAGCTCCGGAGGTGATGTTCTCCTTGCCGAACTTGAACTCCTCGGCGACACGGCCGCCCATCATGATGGCGAGCCGCGAGATCATGTATTTGTAGCTCATCGAATAGCGGTCGCCTTCGGGCAACTGCATGACCATGCCGAGCGCACGGCCGCGCGGGATGATGGTGGCCTTGTGCAGCGGATCGGCCGACGGCACGTTGAGCGCGAGGATGGCGTGGCCGGCCTCATGGTAGGCGGTCAGCTCCTTCTCGGCCTGCGTCATGGCCGACGAGCGGCGCTCGGCGCCCATCATGATCTTGTCCTTGGCGTCCTCGAATTCAGCCATGGTGACGAGGCGCTTGTTGCGTCGTGCCGCCATCAGCGCGGATTCGTTGACGAGGTTCATCAGGTCGGCGCCGGAGAAGCCAGGCGTGCCGCGCGCGATCACCTTGAGGTCGACATTGGGCGCCAGCGGCACGTTGCGCACATGCACCTTGAGGATCTTCTCGCGGCCGACGATGTCAGGGTTCGGCACCACGACCTGGCGGTCGAAGCGGCCTGGCCGGAGCAGCGCCGGATCGAGCACGTCGGGCCGGTTGGTGGCTGCGATCAGGATGATGCTTTCGTTGGATTCGAAGCCGTCCATCTCGACCAGCAGCTGGTTCAGCGTCTGCTCGCGTTCGTCATTGCCGCCGCCGAGTCCGGCGCCGCGATGACGGCCGACTGCATCGATTTCGTCGATGAAGATGATGCAGGGCGCGTTCTTCTTGGCCTGATCGAACATGTCGCGGACGCGGCTTGCACCGACGCCGACGAACATCTCGACGAAGTCAGAACCGGAAATGGTGAAGAACGGCACATTGGCTTCGCCGGCAACCGAGCGCGCGAGCAGCGTCTTGCCGGTTCCCGGAGGGCCGACGAGCAGCACGCCGCGCGGAATCTTGCCGCCGAGCCGCTGGAACTTCTGCGGATCGCGCAGGAACTCGACGATCTCTTCCAGATCTTCCTTGGCTTCGTCGACGCCGGCAACGTCCTGGAAAGTGACGCGGCCATGCGCTTCGGTGAGCAGCTTGGCCTTCGATTTGCCGAAGCCCATCGCGCGGCCGGAGCCGGACTGCATCTGGCGCATGAAGAATATCCAGACGCCGAGGATGAGGATCATCGGCAGCCAGGAGATCAAATAGCCGAACAGCGAATTGGAACCGTCCGTTTCAGGCCGTGCATTGATGGTGACGTTCTTGTCCTGCAGCCGCGAGACCAGCGAAGGATCGCCGGGCGAATAGGTCTGGAAACCGCTGGAATTGTCGGTGTAGGTGCCGCTGATACGAGCGCCAGCAATGGTCACCGTCTTGACCCGCCCCGCCGCGACATCCTGCAGGAACTGCGAATAAGGCACATCGCTGGAAGCCCCTCGCGTCTGCGGCGTCTGGAACAGATTGAACAGGGCTATGAGCAGGACCGCTATGATCGCCCAAAGCGCGAGGTTGCGATAGTTCGGATTCATCAATTGTCCCGTTGGCGTCCGCGAGGCAGACACGCGTCATGAGAGGAAACTTGCGCCTAACATAGGGAGAGCGTCCCCCCTTGCCAAGCAGAACAGCACGTCTGGGTTAAGCTTTCGCGCAACCCTCAGCCGGCACTGTGGCCGCTGAAAGGCAAGGGCGGGACCGGGGCCGCGCCGATCAGCCCGGCGACGGCCCGCGCCGGCGCTAGGTCGAAGGATGGCAGGAAGCGGCCGAAGGGGGCAACGACCGGCCGCGCTTCCACCGTCGCGGACTTCAGTCCATATCCAGGCAAACCAAGGCATTCACCGGCCTGCCACACCGCCGGTTCGGCCGCGAGCGCGGCGCGCATCAGGCTCGACGGGGTTTTTCCTTCACCCGTCGCCAGCCGCTTCGCCGCTGCCGCGCCTAACGGGGCAATCAACAATGCGCTGCTGCTGTCGTTCAATGTGATGTGCCGGCGGCCGTCCCACAGGGTGCTGCCGGTGGCGGCAGCGGCGGCGGGCAGTCCGCGCGCCTCGCGGCGCAGGAATATGCCGGAGCGCCGGGAATCGACAACCGTCCGCGACAATGTGGCGCAAAGAAATCCAGCCCTCAGCCGCCCGAACAGAGCCTCGCTGCGGGCCTGATCCGGCAGGAAGGCAATCCCGCCGGTCGTGGCCAGAAGGATGCGCAACGCATAGACGGCCGCCTGCTCGTCACCGGAGGAGAGCAGGCACGGGTCGAGGCGGATGAGGCCGATGGCTGGCTGGCTGGCGAAGCCATCGATCAAATCGGCTGCGCTGGCGCCAAGCTGCCTGCGCTCGAGGGCGGCCTGGCCCGCGAGCATCAACATGCCCTTCACATGCTCGACACTCTCGCCGGCAAGTGCGGCCCGCACACGCGGCCGCTCGAAAGCCGCGTCGACATTGGTCGGATCGTCAGCCCAGCCGACATTTTGACGGCGCAGGACGTCGCGCAATACCGCGCGCCGCACGCCGAGGAGCGGCCGCACGATCCAGATGCGCCAGTCATAGAGGGTGGCCGGCGCCATGCCGGCAAGTCCCCGGCCGGCCATGCCGGCATGGCCTTGGCCCGCGTCCCGCGCGTGCCGCATCAGCACCGTTTCCGCCTGGTCGTCGGCGGTATGGCCGGTGAGGATCATGCCGATGCCTTCCGCTTGTGCCGCCTCGGCTAGCAGCCGGTAGCGCGCCTCGCGAGCGGCGGCGGGCAGACCGGTCGATGGCTTTGGACCCGACCATGTCAGGATGCGGTGTGAAATTCCGATCCTGGCGCACAGCTTCGCCACTGTTTGCGCTTCCGCAGCCGAACCGGACCGCAAACCGTGGTCGATCGTCACCGCCAGCAGCCTGGTTGCCGGCGCCCTACGTTCGAGATGGTGTTTGAGAAGAAGGAGCAGGGCGGTCGAGTCGCTGCCGCCGGACACGGCCGCAACAGCGCCGCTGGTAAAATCGATACGCGAAAAAGGGTTAGTCGAAAGGTCCGGCTCGGTGTCGAGCATAATGCATGTCGCCCAAAAGTGATCCCGGTTCAGGACAACGACATGTATGACAAGGATCAGCAGGCAGCCAGAGCCTTCTCCTGCTTGACGCGTTCCTTGAGCGCGCTGGAAATATCGGGGTAGCGCTTGCCGACCTCGCTGAAAGTGGCGCAGGCAACGTCATGCTGCTTGAGGCCGACCAGCGACACGCCGAGCTTCAGCAACATGTCGGGAGCTTTCTTGGCCTTGGGGTAGTCCTTGCTGGCGGCAAGGAACGTCTCGGCCGCATCGCGGTATTTCTGCTGGCCGAGCAATGACTCGCCCAGCCAGTAATGCGCATCCGCGGCCTTCGCATCCTTGGGGAAGCGGGCGATGTGGTCGCGAAAACCCTGCTCGGCGGTGCCGTAGTCGCCCGAGAGGATGAACTGGTATGAGTTGCGGTAGAGTTCTTCCGGATTGTTGGTGGCGGGCAACGCCGCGACCACCGTATCGGATTTGCCGGCCTTGGGCGCCGCCCCGGCGACTGGCGCGGTATCCTGCGCCGGCGCGGTCGATTGTGTGTTGCCGCCGGCATCGATGACATTGCCGTTCTTGTCGACGGTGATGCTGCCGAAGGTCTTTTCCGGCGCTCCCGTACCGGGAATAACCTTGCCGGGGTCGCCATCCGGAGATTCGACGATGACGTCCTCGACCGTCTTGCCGACTGCCGATTGATCGTTGGCGGGCTCGGCGCCGGCATCGGCCGGCGCCCGTGTTGCCGGGGCCGCCGCCACGTTGTTGTCGGTGCCGGTGGTGGCGTCCGATTTCTTCTGCGCCGGCGGCTGTCCGCCTTGCGTGCCGCCACCTTCCAGCTGCTGGAAGCGGAATTCATTATCTTCCTGCTGCTTGCGGATCTGCTCCTGCATTTGCAGGACCTGGAAATTGAGTTCCTCGATCTTGCCGTTCATCTGCCGCAGCTGCTCTTCCAGGCTGGTGACAGCGGTAGGATCGGACTGCACCAGCTGAACCTGGTCCGGTTTCTTCTTTTGACCAAAAAAGCTGGGCAATTCGATAGTGGGAAGATGGAAGGTAAAGCCGCTGTCGGTTGATTGCCCTGTGCCGCTCGCCCCGGTGCCGCTAGCCAGGGCGGTGACGCCTGATAGGAGCAGCAGCGCAAGCGTGCCGCTCAGAACCGATCTCAAATGCATGTGCCTCTCGCAGTGATTTCGTTAGCTTGTTCGCGCCTTCCAATCAGAATGGGACCAGCCAAGCGCCCTCGGCTCATAGCAGGAGCCGAGACTTCGGCCAAATTTTGTTTCGGGCATCCGGATATGAAAAAGGCGGCCCCAAGGCCGCCTTTCGCACAAGTATGTTGCATTTTTACCGCTAGACGGCCACGCGTCCTTTGACGCGCCGGTCCATGATGCCTCAGGAGCCAGCGCCGCTAAGCGTAGTGACCGCGCGGCGATTCTGCGACCAGCAAGAGATGTCGTCGCAAACCGCGACCGGACGTTCCTTGCCGTAGGAAATGGTCTTGAGACGGCTGGCCGAGACGCCCTTTGCGACAAGGAAGTCACGGGTAGCGGCTGCGCGGCGGGCGCCGAGCGCCAGATTGTATTCGCGCGTTCCGCGTTCGTCGGCATGGCCTTCGACGACGATGGCATACTGCTTGTACTGGTTCAGCCACTGTGCCTGGCGCGAGAGCGTCGTCTGCGCGTCGGCACGGATCGAGGTCGAGTCCGTATCGAAGAAGATGCGGTCGCCAATGTTGACGGTGAAGTCCTGCGCCGATCCGGGTGTTGCGGCGCCGGCGCCGTTAAGGCCAAGATCGGCCGCGTTGTTCGGCGTCTTTTTCGAGGCGCAACCGGCGATGGCGAGCATCGCCACCAGCGCGATCATGACCGGGTTTCTGGTAAGTGCTGCAATACGGCCCATGCCGCCTCTCCTTCGTAATTCGAGTGGTCTAATTTGAGTGATTTCGTTGATCACCCAGTAACCACGTTTGGGTTAACCGGCATTCAAGAAACACGGTTAAATTTTGGTTTAAGCTGCCCGTCCGCAGCCATTGGCCATGAGCCACAGTTGGCGCGGACCCTAGGCGGAAATACGGCCAAAACGCGACAAAGAGATGGAAAAGAGGAATTGAAGAGTTGGGGAATTGAGGAACTGAAGAGAGAATTCACTTCAGCTTTTCTCTCAGATTGATCAGCATGCCGTAGATATGGGCATAGGATCGCAGCCAATCGTCGTGTTGTGCCTGGCTGATGTATCCAAGGTCGAACGCGTAGGAAATCCACGTCTCCACTTCGCTGCATGACCCATTGCCATTGAAATGAACCGCGCGAATTCGGGTTTGGAGTGAGTCTGCTTGGCAAATCCCTCAGCCAAATTGGCGCAGATTCCCTTGCTGGAGCGACGCAACTGATCAGCCAGTGCGTATTGCTCCATTTTCGGGAAGGCGAGCGTAGCTTTATGCACGTCAAGAGAGACCACATAAGCGCGCTTATAAACCTCTAGATCCTTCGCACGCTTGATGTGGCCGCCCGCCTTCTCCATTCTTCAGTTCTTCAATTCCCCAGTTCCTCAGTTCGTCTCTTACTCCAGCAGCGGCGACCAGGCAGGGTCCGAAGCGAAGTTCGCCGTCGGGATCGATTGCTCGTTGCGTCCGGTCAGATCGACCGAAACCAGTTTGGGGCCACCGGCGGAATCGCGGAAGAACATCAGCACGCGGCCATTCGGCGCCCAGGTCGGTCCCTCCTGCTGGAAGCCGGAGGAGAGGATGCGCTCACCCGATCCATCGGTCTTCATGACCCCGATCTGGAATTCGCCGCCGGTCTGCTTGGTGAAGGCAATCAGGTCGCCGCGCGGCGACCATACCGGTGTCGAATAGACGCCATCGCCAAAGGAGATACGGGTCTGGCCCGAGCCGTCGGCGCCCATCACGTAGATCTGCGCGCGGCCGCCACGGTCGGAGGTGAACACCACCTTGCTGCCGTCGGGCGAATAGGACGGCGAGGTGTCGATGGCGGTCGAGTTGGTCAGCCGCGTCGTCGAGCGGCTGCGCAGGTCCATGGCGAAGATGTTGGAATTGCCGTCGTCGCGCAGCAGGCTCATGATCACCTTCTGGCCATCGGGCGAAAAGCGCGGCGCAAAGGTCATGCCTGGGAAATTGCCGACCAGTTCGCGTTGGCCGGTCTCGATCTGCAGCAGGTACACCCGCGGCTGGCCGCTTTCATAGGACATGTAGGTGATTTCCTGCCGGTTCGGCGAGAAACGCGGCGTCAGCACGATCGACCTGCCGTCCGAGAGATAGCGCACATTGGCGCCGTCCTGGTCCATGATCGCGAGGCGCTTCTTGCGCGCATTCTTGGCGCCGGATTCGTCGATGAAGACGACGCGGGTGTCGAAATAGCCTTTTTCGCCGGTCAGCCGCTCATAGATGGCGTCGGCGATGATATGGGCGACACGCCTCTGATTGGCATCGTTGGCGAAGAACTGCTCGCCAGCCATCTGCTGGCCGGCAAAGGTATCCCACAACCGGTACTGGGCGCGGATGCGGCCGTCGGCTTCCTTGCTGACGCTGCCCGTGACCAGCGCCTGCGCGTTGATCACCTTCCAGTCGTCGAAGCGCGGTGCTGCATCGGGGTTGGTGATTTTCTCGATAAAGGCGCTCTTGTCGATCGGAGCGAACAGACCCGAACGCTTCAAATCGGCGGTGACGATCTGCGAAATCTGCGCCCCAAGCGCGTCGCCGCCCTGGAAATCCGTGATGGCGATCGGCAGCGGCTCGACGTTGCCCTTGTTGACGTTGAGCTCGACGAGCGCCAGCGCCGGCAACGTGCCTGCCGCGGTCATGCCCATCGCCATTGCTGCGACCATCAGGAGCGGCTTGAGGATTGATTTCATGTCTTCTCGCTTCTCGTACTGATTTTCGGATGACAGGGCCTTAGAGGCCGAGCATCTCCCTTGGATCGAAGGTGACGCGGACGTCGGCCCAGATGTCCTGCTTGCCGGCGGGAACTTGCAGGCCGGTGACATCGCATTTTTGCACCGCACGAACGGCACTTTCGTCGAACTGGCGATTTCCGCTCGACTTTTCGACCGCCGGGCGCCCGTCCAGCTTACCGGATGCATCCAGGTTGAACCGCACCACGACGAGGAAGTTCTCGGAACCTTCAAGGCCGACAGGAAGGGTCCAGCAGCCGCCGAGCTGGCTTTCCAGGGCACCCATTTCGGACCTGGAAAGCTTCTGACCTTGGTCCTTGTCGCCGCCGAGCGACGCCTGCTGGGT
>NZ_RZQT01000054.1:0-41050 GCF_003998485.1 Mesorhizobium sp. M7A.F.Ca.CA.001.04.2.1 | reverse complement strand
GCCTGGATCGCCGGCTTCTCGGCCAGGATCTCGGTCAGCCGTTCGGCAGCACCCGCCGCTTGCGCAAGTTCGCCCCACACTTCCGACAGCGCGCCCAGCGCGCCGGCGGCGAACACCGAATAGAGCAGGAACTGGCCGAGCGTGCCTGGCGATATCGAGCCTTCGAGTACGTCGCGCGAGCCGAACCACAGCACCGCCACGACGGACGAGAAGATGGTGAAAATGGCGAAGAAGGTTAAGAAGGAGCGCGCGAAGATCGAGGAGCGTGCCGCCTCGAAAGCAGCTTCCACCGCAGCCGAGAAATGCCCGGTGACCAGCTTCTCATTGGTGAAGGCCTGCAGCGTGCGCACCGCGCCGATCTGCTCGCTGGCATAGGCGGTGGCATCGGCCAGCGTATCCTGCGCCTGGCGTGATTTGCGCCGCACCGAACGGCCGAAGGCGACCAGCGGCAGCACGATCACGGGTATTGCCGCGATGACCAGGCCGGACAGTTTCGGGCTGGTGATGACCATCATCCCCACCGCGCCAAGGCCGAGGATGACATTGCGCAGCGCCACCGAGGCCGTCGCTCCGACCGCCGACTTGACCTGCGTCGTGTCGGCGGCAAGCCGCGACACGATCTCGCCCGACTGGGCGGTGTCGAAGAAGGCAGGCGACAGCGTCGTCACATGGGCAAACACATCGCGCCTGATATCGGCGACGACGCGCTCGCCCAGCGTGATGACGAAATAGTAGCGGCCGGCCGATGCTGCCGCCAGCAGGGCGGCCATAGCCACCAGCGCTGCGAAATATTCGGCAATGAAGGTCGTGCTGGACGACGAGAAGCCATGATCGATCATGCGACGCACCGCCAGCGGCAGCGCCAGCGTGGTTGCCGCCGCGATAACCAGCGAGATAATGGCGCCGACGACCAGCGTGCGGTAGTGCGTGATGTAGGGGAACAGGCGCTTGAGCGGCTTGAGCGAACGCCGGCGCTCGTCTGCGCTGGTGATTTGCGCCATCCCGATGTTTCCTCCAGCCGTCCTTGGGGTCTGCGCCTCAATATGCGCTTGCCGCGGCCTTGTGATTCAATTCCGGCTGATGTATAGGCTCGCCGACCGTTTTAGAAGCCGTGGCTCCTCAATAGCTGCGGCTTCGAGTTTTAAAAAGGGGCGCATCGACGCAGGCTTATGCCCGTCGGCAGCGCCGGCAAGCCAGGAACCGAACCATGAAGACCGACATCCATCCCGATTACCACACCATCAAGGTCGTCATGACCGACGGCACCGAATACACGACCCGTTCGACCTGGGGCAAGGAAGGCGATACGATGAACCTCGATATCGACCCGACCACCCATCCGGCTTGGACCGGCGGCCAGCAGACCCTGCTCGACCGCGGCGGCCGCCTGTCGAAGTTCAAGAAGCGTTTCGAAGGTTTCGGCATCTAATTGCATGTCGCCCAAAAGTGCGAAGCGGTTTTGGGATAACGACTTGCATCAAGTAAGAACTTAAGCCAAACGAGCTTTCACAGATCGAAAACCCGCCCTTGTGGCGGGGTTTTTGTTGCGGCGCGGTCCTACTCGGCCAGCAATTCCCTTAACGCCATGCGCTTGTAGGCGGCGACCAGCCTGTCGCCCTCCTGCCGCTCAACCGAGATCGCCAGCCGCATGGCGGCCTCGCCCATCTGCCAGACCAGAAACGCCGTGGTTTCCAGTGTCGCCGGATCGGCTGCCGGCCGCAGCCGTTTCAGCACCGCGCTGAGGAATTCGGCGTTGGCACGGCTGTCGGCGAGTTCGAGCTGGCGCAGCGCCTTGTCAGCCTGCGTGCCCGACCAGATGTCGCGGATCACCGGCTCGGCCAGGAACAGCCGGTAATAGATGTCGACCAACTCTGAAAACGCGGACTGCAGGCCTTCGGCGTCGCTGATGCCAGCCAGTGCTGCCGAAATGCAGGACTGGCTTTCGGCGGTGTAGCGCTCGGCCAGCGCCCAGATGATCGCCCGCTTGTCCGGAAAGAACTGATAGAGCGACCCGATCGACACCCCAGCGCGCTCCGCCACCTCACCCATGCGCATGGCATCGCTGCCTTGCTCGGCGATCAGCGCCGAGGCAGCCGCCAGCATGCGCTCGACCCGCTCGCGGCTGCGCTGCTGGCTCGGCGCCCGACGCGGTGAAGCAGCCTGCTTCTGTGCGGAAACGGGGGTTGCCGCGTCTTCCATACCTGACTCCAAATGCCGCCAAAATCACTTGACTCGAAAAATACGAGGGTTTATCACGTTTTGCAAATGTGAGGATTAATCACGTTTATGCGGAGGAAAGCACATTGGGCATCTGGAGCAACTGACATGATCGCGAAACTTCTTCCCACTCTCATCTTCATTGCCGCACTTGGCTCAGGCGTCGTCGGCGGCGTCTTCTTTGCTTTCTCCAGCTTCGTCATGCCGGGCCTCGCCCGCATGCCAGCCGCAAGCGGCATTGCCGCGATGAATTCCATCAACGTCACAGCGGTGACGCCGCTGTTCATGACAGCACTGTTCGGCACGGCTCTCGTCTGCATCGTTGTCGCCATCGGTGCGGTGATCGGCTGGAACCAGCCAGGCTCGCTCTGGCTGGTTGCCGGCAGCCTGCTCTATCTCATCGGCATCGTGGTGGTGACGATGATCTTCAACGTCCCGCTCAACGATGCGCTCGCCGCCCTCGATCCGGCCAGCAGCAATGGCGCAAGCCTGTGGTCGCGCTACCTCAACGAGTGGGTGATGTGGAACCATGTCCGCACCATCAGCGGCATAGCCGCGCTGGCATTCTTCTGGTTCGCCGCGCGTTGAAAAGGATGGATGGAGCCACCGATGAAGGGTCAATATTCGAATATGGCCTTCGGCATGGCAATCGGAGTTGGTGTCGGTGCCGCGGTCGGCACCGCTCTGGATGACCTTCCGATGGGCGTCGCCGTGGGTATTGCGATTGGCGCCGCCTTCGGAGCGTGGCGACGCAAGTGACGGCAGCGCCGGCGGCCTCTACGCCTTTGTCTTCCGATCGGAATGACCGAGGTCGCGGTCCGGATCAATGACATCGCGGACCAGTTGCTTCAGCTTGGCCGCGTCCGGAAAACCGCCGTCGCGCTTGCGATCCCAGACAAGCACGTCATTGCAGGAAATGGTGAAGATGCCGCCGGTGCCCGGCACCAGCGTCACCTCGCCAAGGTCCGTGCCGAAGGTCGACAGCAGCTCCTGCGCCATCCAGCCGGCGCGCAGCAGCCACTGGCACTGCGTGCAATAGGTGATGCGGATGGCGGGGAGGATCTGCTCGCTCATGCCGGGCTGAGCTCCGCTCATGCCGCGCTGAGCTTGGCCATGGTCTCGTCGTCGACTTCGAAGTTGGCGTAGACGCTCTGCACGTCGTCGTCGTCCTCGAGCGTGGCGACCAGTTTCATCAGCGACTGTGCCCGCTCCTCGTCGACCGGAACGTTGTTCTGCGGCCGCCAGATCAGCTTCACCGATTCTGCCTCGCCGAGCGAGGTTTCCAGAGCCTTCGACACCTCACCGAGATTCTCGAAGGCGCAATAGATGGTGTGGCCTTCCTCGTCGGTTTCCACGTCGTCGGCGCCGGCTTCGATTGCCGCTTCCATGACCTTGTCGGCGCTGCCGGCCGATGCCGGATAATAGATCTCGCCGACGCGGTCCCACATGAAGGAAACCGAGCCCGTTTCGCCCATCGCGCCGCCGGCCTTGGTGAAGGCAGCACGCACATTGGACGCCGAGCGGTTGCGGTTGTCGGTCAGCGCCTCGACAATGACAGCGACGCCGCCCGGGCCATAGCCCTCATAGCGCACGGCTTCGTAATTCTCGGCATCGCCCATCGAGGCCTTGTTGACGGCGCGCTGGATGTTGTCCTTCGGCATCGACACTGCCTTGGCGTTCTGGATCGCCAGCCGCAAGCGCGGGTTCATCGATGGATCGGGCGTCCCGCTTTTAGCGGCGACGGTGATTTCGCGCGCCAGCTTGGAAAACATTTTCGACCGCACCGCATCCTGGCGGCCCTTGCGGTGCATGATGTTCTTGAACTGTGAATGGCCAGCCATGGCACCCCTGTCGTCTTCTCGGCTAGAGCATCGCGAAGCGAAGTGATCTGACCTCGTCTTCCGCAATGCCCGAATTCAAAATTTCAGAGCGTCCCAGGTGCACCTCTTGGAAGCACGGCGTTCTCTGTCGGAATGGCCGGCTTATAGATAAATCGGCTCAATTCGTCCAGCCGCACCGCGCACGGGACGCGCGCCATGGGCTGCAGCAAGCATTCACGCCTCCAGATCGGATTTCAGCCGGTCGATGATGCTGAGCGCATGGCCGGCATACTGGCTGATCCAGCGGTCGTGGATCTGCTTGATCGGCAGCGCGTTGAGATGGTTCCAGCGCTCGCGGCCGTCGCGCCGCGCAACGATCAGGTCGGCCTCCTCCAGCACCTTCAGATGCAGCATGACCGTGCAGCGATCGATATCGGGAAAGGCCTCGCACAACATGCCGGTCGTCTTCGGCGCGTCCTTCAGCTGATCCAGCATTTCGCGCCGCCGCGGATGCGCCAGCGCCTTGAAAACATTGTCGTCTTGCGATCGGCTTGACATGTTATGTTTATATAACATATTGTTGAACCGATCAAGGGAAGGAGCTGTGGATATGTCACTTGGATTCAGTGTTTCCGGACGCATCGGCAAGCCGGTCGCCGACGTCTTCGACGCAGTCGTCAATCCGAAGAAACTGAGCGGCTATTTCACCACGATCGGCGGCGCCAGCGCCCCGCTGGAAGCCGGCGCCGGCGTCGTCTGGTGGGGCAAGGTGCAGGTCGAGGTCGACGAAGTGGTCAAGGACCGCCGCATCGTGCTGCGCTGGGTTGCCACCGATGAGGACGGCAAGCCGGCCTACAAAACCCGCATCGAGATGAACTTCGAACCGCTGGACGATGGCGGCACCTTCGTCACCATCGCCGAGAGCGGCTGGCAGGAAGGCGCGGTCGGCCTGAAGAAGTCCTACCTCAATTGCGAGGGCTGGTCGCAGATGCTGGCCTGCATGAAGGCCTATCTCGAGTACGGCATCAATTTGCGCGACGGCTACTACCGCAGCGAGATGAAAGGCGAACCCGCCAACGAGACCAATATCTGACCATTAGGAGCATTCCATGGACATCCACGAAAAACCGACCGCCGAAGCCGGCATGCTGATCCGGCGGCCTGTCGCCGAAGTGTTCGAGGCCTTCGTCGACCCGGCCATCACCACAAAATTCTGGTTTACCCATGGCAGCGGCCGGCTGGACAGCGGCGAGCAGATCCACTGGGAATGGCGCATGTACGGCGTCTCGACGACGGTCGACGTCTGCGAGATCGTTCCGAACGAAAAGATCGTCATGCAGTGGAGCGATCCACCGACCACCGTGGTCTGGACTTTCACCGAAATGCCTGGCGAGACAACTTTTCTCGAGGTTCGCAATTTTGGCTTCGCCGGCGATGGCGACGGGCAGGTGAAAGAGGCCGTCGGCTCAACCGGCGGCTTCACGCTGGTACTGGCCGGTGCCAAGGCGTGGCTGGAACAAGGCCTGACGCTCGGCCTGATCGGCGACCGTCACCCGAAGGGCGTGCCGGCTAACTGAACCGGCGGGCTTGGGATCGCCGCTTTTCCTGCTCACGACGAGCTTGAGCCCAATTCTCGGCCGGAGCTTCCGGAATTTCCAAGATATCGATCTCGCTGTCAGGCAATTCAGCCAGCTTGGCCAACTGATCGCGCTGATCCTGGCTAAGGTCCCTGCTGCTCATGCCTCAATGCCCGCCGCCCGGCTTCTTGCGCCGCCGCGCCAGCATGTTGAGCCCCTCGACCAATGCCGAAAAGCCCATCGCCGCATAGATGTAGCCCTTGGGCACATGGTAGCCCATGCCGTCGGCGATCAGTGTCATGCCGATCATCAAAAGGAAGCCCAGCGCCAGCATGACAATGCTCGGGTTCTTGGCGATGAAGTTGGCCAGCGGCCCGGCCGCCAGCATCATCACGCTGACCGCCACGATCACGGCGATGTACATGATAGCGATCTCGTCGGTCATGCCGACGGCGGTGATGATCGAATCGATCGAGAAGACCAGGTCGAGCAGCAGGATCTGGAAGATCGCGCCGGCGAGGCTGATCTGCAGCGTCTCGCCCATCATCGTATCCTTGTGGTCGTCGGGATCGACCGTGTGATGGATCTCCTTGGTCGCCTTCCAGACCAGGAACAGGCCGCCGGCGATCAGGATCAGGTCGCGCCAGGAAAAACCATGGCCGAAGGCCGTGAATACCGGCGTGGTCAGCTGGACGATGATCGAAATGGTGGCCAGCAGCACCAGCCGCATGATCAGCGCCGCCGAGATGCCGAGCCGGCGGGCACGGGCCCGTTGTGCTTCCGGCAGCTTGTTGGTTAGGATCGAGATGAAGATCAGATTGTCGATGCCGAGCACGACCTCGAGCACAATCAGCGTCAGCAGCGCGACCCAGGCGGTTGGATCGGACACAAATTGAAAATGCGGCGCCAGGAATTCGATGAGCTGCATGGAGGTCGTCCCCTCTTTTAACGATCTAGAGCAGTGTCGCCGGCAGTTAGGTACTAAGCGTGCCTATATCAATGTCATGACCAGAAGGACGGTGCGGTTTCCTCCAGCCGCGGGCCGCGACGAAACGGCGCGATCCGCTCGGTCAGCCCGGTGCGGTCGGAAATATCGACGCCGACGCCGCACAAGGTCGCCGGTCCGGTCGCCGCTTCGAAGCGGCCTTTCGGCACTTTCGACAGGAACCGGTTGAGCGGCTCCTCCTTGTCCATGCCGAGCGAGGAATCATAGTCGCCGCACATGCCGGCGTCGGACATATAACCGGTACCGCCATTGAGGATCTGGTGATCGCCGGTCGGCTGGTGGGTGTGGGTGCCGACGACGAGGCTGGCGCGGCCGTCGACGAAATGCGCGAAGCACATCTTTTCCGAGGTCGCCTCGGCGTGGAAGTCGATGATCACGGCATCCGCCTGCTCGCCGAGCGGACAGGCGGCAAGCTCGCGTTCGCCGGCCTGGAAGGGATCGTCGAGTTCGGGATGCATGAACACCCGGCCCATGATGTTGGCGACCAGCACGCGCGCGCCGCTCCTGGCGATGTAGACGCCGGAGCCGCGCCCGGGCGTGCCCTTGGGAAAGTTCGAGGGGCGCAGGAAGCGCTCTTCGCGCGGCGCGAAGGCGAGTGCGTCGCGCTGGTCCCAGACATGGTTGCCGGTTGTGACGACATCCGCACCGGCCGCGATCGTCTCGCGAAAGATATCTTCGGTGATGCCGAAGCCGCCGGCGGCGTTCTCACCGTTGACGATGACGAAATCGAGTTTGAAGTCGGAGATCAAGCCGGGCAGTTGTTCCCACACCGCCGTCCGTCCTGTCTTTCCAACCATGTCACCGAGGAAGAGAAGTCTCATATGATCCCGCACCGAAGGTCAGCGAAGCAAAAGCTGCATGACGTCTGTGAAAGATCATGCGTCCTTTTATCTACAATTTTGACGCGAAGCGGCGCAACCCGCTCTCGGTCAGTATTTCCGGAATGACGACGTCATGTTCCTCATCCGGCACCATTGCCACCTCCTGGCAGTCGAAGGCGATGCCGACCAGCCGCGGCGGCTGTCCCTTGTCGATCAGCTTGGCGATGGCGCGGTCGTAATAGCCGGCACCATAGCCGATGCGATGGCCGCGCGCATCGAAGGCGGCGAGCGGCACCAGCATCACCGAGGGGTCGAGCACTTCTGCTTCTTCATGCGGGCCGACCGTGCCGAAACCCATCTCGACCATCGGCGCGCCGCGCACCAGTTCGCGAAAGACGATCGTGGTTTTGTCGAGAATGGCCGGCAGGCAAAGCCGCGCGCCCCTTTCGCGCAAGGCAAACATCAGCGGCCTGACGTCGACTTCCGAGCGCATCGGCCAGAAGCCGGAAACGATCTGGCCCGGCTCAATGTGGAGGTGATCGCGTGCCGTCTCTGCCATTTCAAGCGCGACCTCCACCCGCCAGAATTCGTCGAGCGCATCGCGGCGTCCGAGGGCCTCGCGGCGAAGCTGCTTTTTCAGGTCTTTGAGAGAGGTCATGCAGTCAGGGTAGAAAAGGTCAGATCTGGATGGAGTGTTGGGAGCGACGTTTTCCACCGCAATCATCCACCGAAATGCGGGACGCGTGGCAGTAAGTGACGATCCACACAACCGGTGGAGAGAGCGATCCCGGGAACCTACAAAGTAGGTGGGCGCCGTGTGAGAAAACCCACGGGTCTTCCCAGGGACAGCTCCCTAAGGATCGTTAAGGCCCCGGGGAAAATGTTCTCCTGCCGGGAAGCACAGACCGTCCCGCCCAATATAGGCTGCCGGCCGGCTAAGCGCCAGTGAGACGGGCACTCTTTCCGTGTTGGGTTCAGGCCCTCGCGCCGCCAACACCTCACCCTTGCACAGGCACGGCCTCGTCCTTACGGTCGCGATGACCAACCGAGGAGCAAGAATGCGTTTCGAAGGCACGGCGGCCTATGTCGCCGACAAGGATCTGATGGTGGCCGTCAATGCAGCGATCGCGCTGGAGCGGCCCTTGCTGATCAAGGGCGAGCCCGGCACCGGCAAGACGGAACTGGCCCGCCAGGTGGCGGCTGCACTCGGCCTCGACCTCATCGAATGGCACGTCAAGTCGACGACGCGGGCGCAGCAGGGCCTGTACGAATATGATGCCGTCTCGCGGCTGCGCGACAGCCAGTTGGGCGACGAGCGCTTTAACGACATCAGGAACTACATCAAGCGCGGCAAACTCTGGGAGGCTTTCGCCGCCGGCAGGAAGGTCGTGCTCTTGATCGACGAGATCGACAAGGCCGACATCGAATTCCCAAACGATCTCCTGCAGGAACTCGATCGGATGGAGTTCTTCGTCTACGAGACCGGCGAAACCATCCGCGCCGCCGTCAGGCCGATCGTCATCATCACCTCCAACAACGAGAAGGAGTTGCCGGACGCGTTCCTGCGCCGCTGCTTCTTCCATTACATCCGCTTTCCCGACGTCGACACGCTGCACAGAATCGTCGACGTCCACTATCCCGGCATCAAACAGAACCTGGTTCGGGCAGCCCTCACCCAGTTCTACGAGATCCGCGAAGTGCCAGGGCTGAAGAAAAAACCGTCGACCTCCGAGGCGCTCGACTGGATCCGCCTGCTGGTCGCCGACGATATCGCGCCCGAGGATCTGCGCGCCGACCCGAAGAACGCGTTGCCCAAGCTGCATGGCGCATTGCTGAAGAACGAACAGGATGTCCATCTGTTCGAGCGGCTTGCCTTCATGGCGCGCAGGCAAGGGTGAGGCGCCGGGCACTGGCTACGATCGAGCTTCGCTTGCGCCCTGAGCACGATGACGGTCCCTTGCCTCTTGCGGCGCGACGTTTCTGGGGCCGAAGACGACGAAGCTGATGACGGCAAGGGCAAGAACGCCGATCCCGCTATAGAGCATGACCCAGCCAAAACCGTTGACTAAGGCGGCATGCGCAAGCGCGCCGGACGGGTCGAGGGTCGCCAGCCTGGGCGAATATTGGGAGAGGCCATCGAGATTTCCGGTGGCGATCTTTTCCGCCAACGCGCGCAATTCGTCCGGGTCAAGGGCAGTGCCCAATGCGGTTTTGAGATAGGAAGCAATTCCCTGCGTCAACAGCAGGCCCAGCACCGCGATGTTGATGGCGAGCGTGATCAGCCGCGCGCTGATATCGATGCCCGAAGCCATGCCGGCGCGATCCGGCGACACCGAACCCGTCGTGGTGTTGGTGGTCGGTGAGTTGGTGAGGCCGATACCGATACCGGCGATCAGCGTACCGGGCAGCATGGTCAGCCAGCTGGCTCCCTCAAGGCTCGAACCTATCCTCATGGCGATAAAGCCGACCCCCAATGTCAGCAACCCGAGCGGGATCGCCACCCGCGCCTGATAGCGGGCGCGCAGGCGCTCGGCGGTCGAGGACATCAGCATCAAGGGAAGCGTGTAGACGAGCAGCAGCAGGCCGGTCGTGGTGCTGTCGTAGCCGAGCACACCCGAAAAATAGATCGGCAGATAGATGATGAACGGCCAATAGCTGAAATTCATGCCGATGCCGCCCATGATCGCTCCCGAAAATTGACGGATCCGGAACACCGAGAAATCGAACATCGGGTAGGGGCTGATCTTCTCGGCAACGAGGAACGCGGCGAAGGCCAGCACGGCAGCACTTGCCACGCCGATGCGGGCGCCAGAGCCGAGATCGGCCCCTTGCGTGATCAGATAGGAGAAGCCGAACACCGCGAACGAGAGCGTCAGGATACCGGCACGGTCAAGCTTCTGGGCATTGTGGTCGCGTGATTCGGTGACACCGGCACCGATGAAGACCAGCGCAAGGATGGCAAGCGGCACATGGATGAGGAACACCCACTGCCAGCTCGAGAACGCGACGATCAATCCACCGATGGCGGGACCAAAGCCAAGCCCGATCCCCGAGACGACGCTCCAGGCCACAAAAGCCTTGCCGCGTTCGCTGCCGTCCTGAAACTGGTGGGACAAGACGGCCACGCTGCAAGTGAACATCGCCCCTCCCGCCAGGCCTTGCAGGAAGCGTGCAATGATGAGGAGCGAAGCGCTCGGCGCGAGGCCGCACAGCAGTGAGGCCAGGCCGAAGGCGATGGTGGCGATCACCATCACCCGTTTGCGGCCGAAGCGGTCGGCCAGCGTTCCTGTCGCCATCAGCACCGTGGTGCAGGCAATGGTGTAGGCGTTCATGATCCATTGCAGATCCTTGAAGTCGGCGGCGAGCACGCTTTCCAGTTTCGGAAGGATCACCGGGACGCTGGAGATTTCGAGGCCGAACAGCAGCGAGGCAAGGCAGGCCCCGGCAAGCGCAACGGTGTTTCGGTCGATTTGAAACGTCATGTCGATCACTTTCTGTCGAAGCATTCTGGAACCGGGCTGGCTCTTCAAACTGCGGTCGAGATGACATAGACGAGGCTTGACCATGAAAAAAGACTATGCATTTCTATTTCAGAGATAACAAAATGGAATGCCGGAGATGGCCAGTCTCGATGTCGATGCCGTGCGCACTTTCGTCATGGTGGCCGACCTGCAGAGCTTCACCCGGGCGGCTGCAGCACTTGGCAGCACCCAGGCGACGATCAGCGTCAAGTTGCGGCGGCTCGAGGAAAAGCTCGGCGCACGTTTGATCGAACGAACCCCGCGCCGCGTGGCACTGTCGGAAAGGGGGGCTGTCTTCCTGCCCGTGGCCCGCGAATTCCTTGCCGCCCATGAACGCGCCGTCGCGGAATTTTCCGCGGCGCCATGTCGGCTTGCGCTCGGCTTCGTCGATCATGTCGCGGGGCCTGAGCTTTCCACGCTGATCGCCCAGCTTCATGCCCACGATCCGTCGCTCGCGCTCAACATACGGATCGATACCAGCTCCATGCTGGAAGAAGCTTTCGATCGCGGCGAACTCGATGCGGTGATTGTGCACCAGGAAGATGACAGTCGACGCGGTGAAGCTTTGTCGCGCACCCACTATGGCTGGTTCGCGGCACCTGGCTTCGAATGGCGACCAGGCACGCCCCTGCGCCTGGCTCTTTTAAGCACCAGATGCAATTGCCCGGACCGTATGAGAGCGGTCGAGGCGCTGGACCGGGCAGGCATCGCCTGGAATGAGGCTTTCGTCGGCGGCGGCGGCGCTGCCGTCAACATCGCGGTATCGGCGGGCTTTGCCCTTTCCGCCCTCGCTTACCGGGTTGTGCCCCCGGGCTTGATCGAGGTGGGCCGCAAACTCGGCCTGCCACCAATTCCCCCCTCCGAGATCGTTTTGCAGTCGCACGCTCTGCCGCCGCGGGCGCGGGAGGCGCTGCACATGCTCGCGACCGCTTTTCGCGAATATAGTTCGCCTGCCGAATAGGCAAGGGTGTTCCTGATCCCGATTCTATTGGTATGGATCGGGTTCCAGACTTCAGAGGGAACGAAATGTCCGAGATAATCGTCCGCCCGCTCGCGCAGTCCGACCACGCCGATTGGCGGCGCCTGTGGACCGACTATCTCACCTTCTATGAGACGAAGCTGCCGGAAGAGGTCTACGCCGTCACCTGGAAGCGGCTGTTCACTCCGGGCGAATTCGAGCCAAAAGGCTTCATCGCCACACTGGACAGCAAGGCGGTCGGTCTCACGCACTACCTGTACCACCGCTCCGGCTGGTCGGAGAAAAACAACTGCTATCTGCAGGATTTGTTCGCCGACCCGAATGTGCGCGGCAAGGGGATCGGCGCCGCCCTTATCAACGCAGTGAAGGAAGAGGCGGCAAAGATCGGCGTCAAGAATGTCTACTGGATGACGCACGAGACCAACGCCACCGCGCGCAAGCTTTACGACCACGTCGCCCGCCGCACGGGCTTCATCGAGTATGATTTGCTGTAACCGGCCATGTTCATCCCCTTCTTCCTTGAACTGAAGGCTGCACGCGTTCCCGTCTCGCTCAGGGAATATCTGTCGCTGCTGGAGGGTCTGGAAGCTGGGCTGGTCGACTACGACGTCGAAGGTTTTTATTACCTCGCCCGCGCCGCCCTGGTGAAGGACGAGCGCCACATCGACCGCTTCGACCAGGTGTTCGCGCATGTCTTCAAGGGCATTGAAGCGCTGGGCGGACCGGATGCAGTCGATATCGCCAACATCCCCGAGGAATGGTTGCGCCGCCTCGCCGAAAAGCACCTGACCGACGAGGAGAAAAAACTGGTTGAAGCGCTCGGCGGTTTCGAGAAACTGATGGAGACATTGAAACAGCGGCTGCAGGAGCAAAAAGGCCGTCACCAGGGCGGCTCGAAATGGATCGGCACCGGCGGCACCTCGCCTTTCGGCGCCTATGGCTACAATCCCGAAGGCGTGCGCATCGGCCAGCATGAAAGCCGCAACCGCCGCGCGGTTAAGGTCTGGGACAAGCGCGAGTTCAGGAATTTCGACGATGCCGTCGAACTCGGCACCCGCAACATCAAGATCGCGCTGAAACGCCTGCGCCGCTGGGTGCGCGAGGGTGCCGAGGAAGAGTTCGACCTGCCCGGAACCATCCACGCCACGGCCGAACACGGCTATCTCGACGTGCAGACGCGGCCAGAGCGGCGCAACGCGGTGAAGCTTTTGATGTTCTTCGATGTCGGCGGTTCGATGGACGACCACATCAAAGGCGTCGAGGAGCTATTCTCGGCCGCCCGCGCCGAATTCCGCCAGCTCGAATATTTCTATTTCCACAACTGCCTCTATGAGGGCGTGTGGAAGGACAATCGCCGCAGGCATGCCGAGGTGATTCCGACCTTCGACCTGCTTCACAAATACGGTCCGGACTACAAGGTGATCGTCGTCGGCGACGCCTCGATGAGCCCTTACGAGATCGCTCACCCCGGCGGTTCGGTCGAGCACTGGAATCCGGAGGCAGGCAGCGTCTGGCTCGGCCGTCTGCTGCAGCAATGGCCGAACGCGGTATGGCTGAACCCCGAAGACCCCAAGAACTGGGGCTACACCCATTCGATTGCGATGATCCGCGACATCTTCGGCGGCCGCATGTTCCCGCTGACGCTGGCCGGGCTGGAGGGCGCGACCAAGCAGCTTTCAAGAAAGCACTGAAAGACCGACAGGAGATCCGATGACCTGCTTCCTCTGCCTGCAATGCGGCGTCCAGTTCGCGGCGACAGAGACGCCGCCAGAACATTGCCCGATCTGCGAGGACGAGCGCCAATATGTGCGCTGGGAGGGCCAAGCGTGGATCACGCCGGAGGAACTTGCCGAAGGGCACCGGCTTGTGATGAAGGACGATGCCGGCGTTCTCGCCTTCGGCATCGAGCCGCGCTTCGCCATCGGCCAACGGGCGCTGCTGGCGCAGACGCCACACGGCAACGTGCTGTGGGACTGCGTTTCGATGGTCAGCGACGAGGCGGTGGCCGAGATCAACCGCCGCGGTGGCCTGGCGGCGATCGCCATCTCGCACTGCCACTATTATTCGGTGATGGCCAGTTGGAGCGAGGCGTTTGGCGGCGTGCCGATTTATCTCCATGCCGACGACCGCCAATGGATCATGCGACCGCACAAGGCGATCGTCAGTTGGGAAGGCGAGACGCTGGCCATAAACCCTTCGCTGACGCTCATCCGCTGCGGCGGCCACTTTGCCGGCGGTCAGGTGCTGCACTGGAAACGCGATGTCGGCGACGTCTTGCTGGCCGGCGATATCTTGCAGGTGACGCCGACGCGCCGCCATGTCAGCTTCATGTACAGCTATCCGAACTACATTCCGCTCAATGCAGCGGCTGTGCGCCGCATCGCGGCGGCACTGGAGCCATTCGCGTTCGACCATATCTATGGTGCATGGTGGAACCAGAGTGTCATCGGGGGCGCAAAAGCGGCCTTGGCTGCTTCGGTCGATCGCTATCTCAGGGCGATCGCATAAAGATCACGATCGAAAATGCGGGCAAATCGCGTAACAAATGCCTATCTTGGTGCGAATATGAGGTTGCAATCCGCGCATGATCCCGAACCTCCGGTTCGGAAAGGATTATGCGCAAAACCAAAGTACTACAGCGTCCCTTTGCGCGTCCGATGGGCGCGCGGCGCTGTAGTGGCGAGCCGGCAAGGCTGAGGAGATCACATGGACACCCACACCTACCCTGTAACCCGCACCGACGCCGAATGGCGCGCCCGGCTGACGCCGGAGCAGTATGCCGTCATGCGCGGCCACGGCACCGAGCGGCCGGGAAGCTGCGCTTTGCTCTACGAGAAGCGCGC
Organism: Mesorhizobium sp. M7A.F.Ca.CA.001.04.2.1; assembly: GCF_003998485.1. Taxonomy (NCBI): domain Bacteria; kingdom Pseudomonadati; phylum Pseudomonadota; class Alphaproteobacteria; order Hyphomicrobiales; family Phyllobacteriaceae; genus Mesorhizobium; species Mesorhizobium sp. M7A.F.Ca.CA.001.04.2.1. Next base: position 26,266 of record NZ_RZQT01000054.1, on the reverse strand, counting down.
CGGCACCTTTTCCTGCGTCGGCTGCGACCAGCCTTTGTTTGAATCCAAGTTGAAGTTCGAGAGCGGCACCGGCTGGCCGAGCTTCAACGACCCGGTGCCGGGTTCGGTCGAAAACACCGTCGACCGCAGCTACGGCATGGTTCGCACCGAATGCCATTGCGCCCGCTGCGGCAGCCATCTCGGCCATGTTTTCGAGGACGGCCCGCCGCCGACCGGCCTGCGCTATTGCATCAACGGCGTGGCGCTGAAATTCGAGCCGGCGGCCTGAACCGAAATTCGATTGAATGAAGGAAAAGGGCGGCTGCGGCCGCCCTTTTCATTGCCCCCCGGCCGAACCCGGCGAACGCGGTGGGCGCCCGTGTCCGCTCTCAGACCACGACCGTCAGGATCAGCCATAATGTGGCGCCGAGCGTCATCAGTGAGGCCTTGGCGCCACCGGCCTTTTCCGTGGTTCGCCATACGGAAAAGGTCAGAAAGAGGTTGTAGGGCACCGGTGCGAAATGCACCGCCAGAACCAGCGCCAGCGGCAGCTTCAGTCCGAGCAGGACGATCGCGGCCACCAGAGATGCGACGTTGAGCGCCGTGCCGACAAGAACAAGGTCGCGCCAGAACAGCCGGTCGAGCGGCACCTGGCCTTGCCAGCGTGAGCGGAAAAAGGAGCCGATACCCTCTGGCAACACCGGATGTCTATCCCTGCCTCAGGACTTCGGTTACCGCGCGCTCGAAGCGCGAACATTCGGTCACCAGCCAGTCGGCCATGGCTGGCCAGTTGTCCTCGGCATAGCAGTTCACCCGCCACATCGAATTGATGCCGAGATCCTCGCAACTCTGTTCCGGCTTGAGCTTCAGCCTGGCTTCGATATCAGGCTGGAACGGTTTCAACCGCGACCACGCTTGCGTGGCGCCGAACTTCTCGTTGCGGCCGAAGAAGACGCCGACCTGGCTCTGCGCCGGCGCGACATACATGGAAAGGACCAAGGCGAAATCGGGCAGCCCGCGCTGCCAGAACCAGGGTCCGCGCCTCGCCATCAGAGCCCTTTCTCCCGGATGCCGCTCGGCGAACAGCGTCCAGAAGCCGCGCTGGCGGAATTCAGAGGCGCGGCGGGCGCCGAAGTCGAATTCGCTCATGGCTCGATGCTCGCTCCGGCATCATGCTCGGCCGGAGACTGTTTCGAAATTCGCTCCGGCGAGTCAGATGGTGGTGGTTTCGAGAACCGGAGCGGAGCGTACTTAAAGTACGTGAGCTCAGTTCTACTGCATTGCAGTAGAACTAGGGAAGCGCAGAAAACGCCACCAGATGGCCGCCGGATTAGAATTTCCAGACGGTCTCTACACCATGCCGAGTGCGGCCTTATACAGATCGAGGATGGTTTCCTCTTCCTGACGCTCGGCCTGGTCCTTCTTGCGCAGCCGGATGATCGTGCGCATCGCCTTGGTGTCGAAGCCTGTGCCCTTGGCCTCGGCGAACACTTCCTTGATGTCGTCGGAAATGGTCTTCTTCTCTTCCTCGAGCCGCTCTATGCGCTCGATGAAGGCACGCAGCTGGCCGGCGGCAACAGTCTGGCTGGTATCGGTGATATCGTCGGCCATATTTTTCTCCACATCGTTTCTGCGCCGCGACTCGGGATGCATGCAGCGGCGAATTGAGCGGGCTCGATGCCCGACCGGCGGCGGCGGGTCAAGCTGTTATCGATGATCGAACTGACGCTGCCGCCACGATGCGGACAGCGATCCCCAGGAAGGTATCAATTAGCTGAAAGCGATCAGCAGATCCTTGGCATCGATCTGGTCGCCTGCCTTGACCAGCACCTCGGCGACCGTGCCGTCGCGCTCGGCATGCAGCGCCGTCTCCATCTTCATCGCTTCGATGGAAAGCAGCACGTCACCGGCCTTCACAGCCTGGCCGGCAGCCACCGAAAGCGCAGAAACGACGCCCGGCATCGGTGCGCCGACATGCGCCTCGTTGCCGGGTTCGGCCTTGCGGCGGGCCTTGGCGGCGGACGCGCCATGCGCCCGGTCGGGCACCTTGACACGGCGCGGCTGGCCGTTGAGCTCGAAGAACACGGTGACCATGCCCTTCTCGTCGACATCGCCGATGGCAAGGCACCGCACCACCAGCGTCTTGCCCTTCTCGATGTCGACGAAAATCTCGTCTTCCGGCTTCATGCCGTAGAAATAGGTCGGCGTCGGCAGCACGCTGACCGGCCCATAGGTTTCCTGTGCGCCGGCGAAATCCGTGAACACCTTCGGATACATCAGCCACGAGGCGAATTCGAACTCCGACAGCTTGCGCTCGAGCTTCTCCTCGATTTCCTTGCGGTTGGCCTTGAGGTCGGCTGGCTTGAGCAGCGAGCCGGGCCGCACCGTGATCGGCTTGTCGCCCTTGAGCGCCTTCCTCTGCAGCGCCGCCGGCCACCCGCCTGGCGACTGGCCGAGATCGCCGCGCAGCATCGAGACGACCGAATCCGGGAAGGCGATATCCCTGTCGGGATTTTCGACATCGGCAACGGTCAGGTCCTGGCTGACCATCATCAATGCCATGTCGCCGACGACCTTGGACGACGGCGTCACCTTGACGATGTCGCCGAACATCAGATTGACGTCGTGATAGGTCTGCGCCACCTCGTGCCAGCGCGTCTCCAATCCGAGCGAGCGAGCCTGTTCCTTCAGATTGGTGAACTGCCCGCCCGGCATCTCGTGCAGATAGACTTCCGAGGCCGGCCCTTTGAGATCGCTTTCGAAGGCGGCGTACTGGTTGCGCACCGCTTCCCAGTAGAACGAGATCTTCCTGATCCATTGCGGGTCGAGACCGGGGTCGCGTTCGGTGCCCTTCAGCGCCTCGACGAGTGAGCCAAGGCATGGCTGCGAGGTGTTGCCGGAGAAGGCATCCATCGCCGCGTCTATGGCGTCGACGCCGCTTTCCACCGCCGCCAGCACCGTCGCCGCCGACAGGCCCGACGTGTCGTGGGTGTGGAAATGGATCGGCAGGTCGGTCGCCTCGCGCAGCGCCTTGAACAGCACGCGTGCTGCGGAAGGCTTCAGCAGACCGGCCATGTCCTTGACGGCGATGATGTGGGCGCCGGCCGCCTGCAATTCCCTGGCTAGGCCGACATAGTATTTGAGGTCGTATTTCGCCCGAGCCGGATCGAGGATATCGCCGGTGTAGCAGATCGCCGCTTCGATCAGCTTGCCCTCGGCGCCGACCGCATCCATGGCGACGCGCATGTTGTCGACCCAGTTCAGGCAATCGAAGACCCGGAACAGGTCGATGCCACCGCTTGCTGCCTGCTTGACGAAATGCTGCACGACATTGTCGGGATAGTTGGTGTAGCCGACGCCATTGGCACCGCGCAGCAGCATCTGCAACAGCAGATTGGGCGCCGCCTCGCGCACCAGCGACAGCCGCTCCCACGGATCCTCGGTGAGGAAGCGCATGGCGACGTCGAAGGTGGCGCCACCCCAGCATTCCAGCGATAGAAGCTGCGGCAAGGCACGCGCATAGGTACCGGCGATGCCGGCAATGTCATGCGTGCGCATGCGCGTCGCCAGCAGCGATTGATGGCCATCACGCATCGTCGTGTCGGTGACCAGAACCTCCTTCTGATCGCGCATCCAGGCGGCGAACTTCTGCGGGCCCAGCACATCCAGCTTCTGCTTGCTGCCGCCGGGCACATTGCCGTTGAGGTAAGGCACCACGGGTGCCGCGGCGTCGGCCTTCGGCTGCGGCCGGCCGCGCGTCTCGGGATGGCCGTTGACGCTGACGTCGGCGAGATAGTTGATGAGCTTGGTGGCGCGGTCCTGGCGCTTGACCTGCTGGAACAGTTCCGGCGTCGTGTCGATGAACTTGGTCGTGTAGGAATTGTCGGCGAAGCTCGGATGGTTGATGATCGCTTCGAGGAAGGTCAAATTGGTGGCGACGCCGCGGATGCGGAACTCGCGCAGCGCCCGATTCATGCGGGCGATCGTCTCGGCCGGCGTCGGCGCCCACGCCGTCACCTTCTCCAGCAGCGGATCGTAGAAGCGGGTGATGACCGCGCCCGAATAAGCGGTGCCGCCATCGAGGCGGATGCCGAAGCCCGTCGCGCCGCGATAGGCGGTGATGCGGCCGTAATCCGGGATGAAATTGTGCTCGGGATCTTCCGTGGTGATACGGCACTGCAGCGCGTGGCCGTTCAGCCTTATGTCCTTCTGCGCCGGCACGCCTGATTCCGGTGTGCCGATGGCAAAGCCGTCGAGGATATGGATCTGCGCCTTGACGATATCGATGCCGGTCACCTGCTCGGTGACGGTGTGCTCGACCTGGATGCGCGGGTTGACCTCGATGAAATAGAATTTGCCGGTGTCGGCATCCTGCAGGAACTCGACCGTGCCGGCGCCGATATAGCTGGTTTCGCGGGCGATCTTGAGCGCATGGCCGCAAAGCTCCTCGCGCTGCGACATTTCGAGATAGGGCGCCGGCGCCCGCTCGACGACCTTCTGGTTGCGGCGCTGGATCGAACAGTCGCGCTCGAACAGGTGCACGGCATTGCCATGGGTATCGCCCAGCACCTGCACCTCGACATGACGGGCGCGTTCGATCAGCTTTTCGAGATAGACCTCGTCCTTGCCGAAGGCGGCTTTCGCCTCGCGCTTGCCTTCGGTGACTTCGCGGGCAAGGTCGGCTTCGGCGCGGATGGCCCGCATGCCGCGGCCGCCGCCGCCCCATGATGCCTTCAGCATCACCGGATAGCCGATTTCCTTGGCCAGTGCCTTGACCGTCTCCATGTCATCCGGCAACGGATCGGTGGCGGGGATCACCGGCACGCCGACCTCGATGGCGAGATTGCGCGCCGCGACCTTGTTGCCGAGCCGCCGCATTGTGTCCGGCCTCGGCCCGATGAAGGTAATGCCGGCTTCGGCACAGGCGTCGGCGAATTCGGGGCTTTCCGACAACAATCCGTAGCCGGGATGGATAGCATCGGCACCCGACAGCCTGGCGACGCGGATCACCTCCTCGATCGACAGATAGCTTTCGATCGGCCCCATGTCCCTGGTCAGATGCGGCCCGCGTCCGACCTGGTAGCTCTCGTCGGCCTTGAAGCGATGCAGGGAGTATTTGTCTTCCTCCGCCCAGATCGCCACGGTTTTGAGTCCGAGTTCGTTGGCCGCGCGGAAGACGCGAATGGCGATTTCGGACCGGTTGGCGACGAGGATCTTCGTGATGGCCAAGGACTGGGCTCCAGCGACGGAAGGAAGAGAAATCGGCGCAATGATTAGCGTGAAAATGCTGCAGTGCAAACGAAATTGACGCGCACTTAAACCGATTGAAATAAAAACATTGCGCCAAGGACCCTTCCCATTCCTCCGAACAGCCAAAAAAGAGCCGGCTTTCCGGTTAATGCACGATCATTCCCCGGCTAAGCATCGGCTCCATCGGCCGCCCCTGAACATGACGATGGCAAAAGAAAATGCCCGGCGCGAGGCGCCGGGCATCCGTAAATGGTCAGGAGACTGACGAGCTTACATCTTCTGGACGTAGGTGTACTTGCCGTCGTCGCCCTTCTTCCATTCGTACATGACGTAGCCGGGCAGCGTCGGGTCGCCCTTGGCGTCATAGGACAGGTCGCCGAGAACGGTCTTGAAGGGGCCGTTTTCATGCAGCGCCTTGGCAACTGCCTGCGGGTCGTTCGACTTGGCAGCGGTCGCTGCTTCCGCGATCGCCTGCACGGCGGCGTAGGAGTAGAGCGTGTAGGCTTCCGGCTCGAAACCCTGCGCGCGGAACTTCTCGACGAGTTCCTTGTTGGCGGGGATCAGGCGCGGATCCGGGCCGAACGTGTTGAGCGTGCCCGCAACTGCGTCGCCAGCGATCGAAGCCAGTTCGTTCGACACGATGCCATCGCCGGAAACCAGCGTCGCCTTGAGGCCCTGGTCGGCCGCCTGACGGATGATCAGGCCGGCTTCGGTGTGCAGGCCGCCCCAATAGATGATGGAAACGCCGGCTTCCTTCATCTTGGCGATCAGCGCCGAGAAGTCCTTGTCGCCGACATTGATGCCTTCATACATGACTTCCGTCACGCCCTTGGCGTTCATCGCCTTCTTGGTTTCGTCGGCAAGGCCCTGACCGTAGGTGGTCTTGTCGTGAACGACAGCGATCTTGGCGTCCTTGAAGTTGGCGGCGAGATACGCGCCGGCAATGCTGCCCTGCTGGTCGTCGCGTCCGCAGGTGCGGAACACGTTCCACAGACCGCGCTCGGTGAATTGCGGGTTGGTCGCGGCCGGCGTCACTTCGACGATGCCGTTTTCCGCATAGACTTCAGATGCCGGGATAGAGACGCCGGAGTTGAAGTGGCCGACCACGAACTTGACGCCGTCGCCGACGAACTTGTTGGCGACCGAGATACCCTGCTTCGGATCGGAGACGTCGTCGCCGACTTCGAGCTTGATCTGCTCGCCGTTGATGCCGCCCTTGGCATTGATGTCGGCGACAGCAGCTTCCGCCCCCTTCTGCAGCTGCGCGCCGAAGGCGGCGTTCGGACCGGTGATCGGGCCCGCGACGCCCATCATTACGTCAGCCCACGCGCTGCCGCCGAACGCGACAAGCGCGGTCAGGGCGACGGCGGACAAAAGTGACTTTTTCATTTAAACGCTCCCATTAACGGAGTGGGCGTGGATGAAGCTTTCATGCGATGCCCACCCTTATCGCAGAAAGCATAGTTTGCCGATTTTCAGGCACTTGTCACGCCGATTCAATTTCGAGGCGGCGTTAATGATGAACGTCAACCTTTCGGTTTCCAGCTCAAGAGTGAAGCTCTTTCGTAGAGCCAATTATACTGTGTCACCATCTGGTTGGTGCGCGTGTATTGATAGCCGACGAAGCCGAGGATCATCAGCACGATGGTGTCGACGACATAATAATGCAGCGAGAACATGGTGCCGCCGAACAGCGCGTGATGGATGAAGCGGATCGCGATGCCGAGGCCCAGCACATAGGCGAACAGCTGGATGAAGCTGCGCCACGTCTGGGCACTGGCCTTGCCCGTCATCCACGCCGCCCAGCCGCCGAGCAGACAGGTGACGAAGAAGAACTGCCAGATCGAGGGTTCCTCGTAAAGAATGCCCTGCATGGTGAAGTCTCCCTAGCATGATCCCGAAAAGTTGCGGACTTTCCGGACAAAGATCATGCGACAAACAAACAATCTGGAGCGGAATAGCGGTGCACGCATTCCGCTTCGAACTCAGTGGTGTCCGCCCTCGAGATAGGCGGCGCGCACTTCCGGATTGGCGAGCAGTTCCTTGCCGGTGCCGCTCATCGTCACATTGCCGTTGACCATGACGTAGCCGCGCGTGGCGAGCTTGAGCGCGCCGAAGGCGTTCTGCTCGACCAGGAACACGGTCAGCCCCTGGGTGCGGTTCAGTTCGCGGATGGCGTCGAAGATCTGTTTGACGATCAGCGGCGCGAGACCCAACGACGGCTCGTCGAGCAAAAGCAGCTTCGGCCGTGCCATCAGCGCGCGTCCGATCGACAGCATCTGCTGCTCACCGCCCGACAGCGTGCCACCGCGCTGGGTGATGCGCTCCTTCAAACGCGGGAACAGCGTGAACACCTTCTCGACGTCCTCGTCATAGTGCTTGAGGTTGTCGAGGCTGGCGCCCATCTGCAGGTTTTCCATCACCGTCATGCGCGGAAAGATCCGCCGGCCCTCGGGCGATTGGGCAATGCGCATGCGCGCGATCTCGTGCGTCGGCATCTGGGTTATGTCGGTGCCGGCAAAGGTGATAGTCCCGGCGCGAGCCCGCGGCGCACCGAAAATAGTCATCATCAGCGTCGACTTGCCGGCGCCATTGGCACCGATCAGCGCCACGATCTCACCCTGCTTGACGGTGACATCGACGCCGTTCAGCGCCCGGATGTTGCCGTAATAGGTCTGCACGCCCTTGATATCGAGCAGCGTTGTCGCGGCCATCACTTGCCCCCTCCACGCTTGCCCGCCACGGGCTTGGCAGCGGTCTTGCTCGCGGTCTTTCCGGAGGCTGCCTTTGCAGTCTTTGCGGAAGCATGGCTCGTCGCCACCTTGCCCGCATCCACGCGGCGCGAAAATTCCGTGTCCCTGCCCTGGCCGAGCAGCCTGGCCTGTTTGACCCATTCCTCGCGCGCGATACGTCCGTCAAAAGCAAGATAGGCTTCGGCGGCCTCGACGTCGGCCTTTTTCCAGGCGCCGATCTGGTCGAAGTGGAAGATGCCGTGATCGTTGAGCTTCTTCTCGTTGACCGTACCGATGCCCTTTATGCGGGTCAAATTGTCGGCCTTGCCGCCGCGAGGCGCAGCCAGCCGGTTGGAGATCTCTCCAGTCTTCGCCGCAGGCTTGGCGGATGCGGTCGACTTCGCCGCCGTGCCGGTTGCCGCCTTCGACGTCGCTTTCGGAGCAGGCTTTGCCTTCGCCGGCGGCACGGCTGCCTGCGAGGCTGCCTTGTTTGCCGCGGCGAGCGACCTGGCGTCGACCTGACCGGCCTTTGACGCTCCCTTGGCCACCGTAACCCGCTCGCCCGAACTATGGCCGACCGTGTCGGTCACCGGCCCGGCGAGATAGGACGACGATGTTCCCGGACCGTGCGCGGCATCCGGCCCCGTATCGAGCTGTTCGATGACATCTTCGTCGCCGACTTCGGTAAGGACCGCTTCGACTTCCTCGTCGTCGACGCCGAGATAGGCGGCGATGACGCGCGGATCGGTGCGCACCGACTGCGGACTGCCGTCGGAGATCTTGCGGCCATACTCCAGCACCACGACATGGTCGGAGATCTGCATGACCACCGACATGTCGTGCTCGATCAACAGGATCGAGGCGCCGGATGTGTTCTTGATGTCGATCAGCAGCTCATTGAGCGCCGCCGATTCCTTCGGATTGAGGCCGGCCGCCGGCTCGTCGAGGCACAGAAGCTCGGGTCCCGTGCACATGGCGCGAGCGATCTCGAGACGGCGCTGCGCGCCATAGGGCAGGTCGCCGGCCGGGTCGTCGGCACGGTCGACAAGATCGGCCTTTTCCAGCCAATGCTTGGCGAGCTCCACCGATTCGGCCGAGGCCTTGCGATAGCCACTGAAGCCGAACAGGCCAAGCACCGTGTAGCCCGATGCCTTCATCAGTTTGTTGTGCTGGGCGACCAGCAGGTTCTCCAGCAGGGTCATGCCGGAGAACAGGCGGATGTTCTGGAAGGTGCGCGCCACCTTGGCGCGCGCCGGGATTTCATGGTTGGGCAGCCGCTCGAGCAGGAAGGTCGAACCATCGTTCCGGTTGAGCGTGATCATGCCTTCCGAGGGCTTGTAGAAGCCGGTGATGCAATTGAACACCGTGGTCTTGCCGGCGCCGTTGGGGCCGATCAGCGCGGTGATCTCGCCGCGCTTGGCGGCGAAAGACAGATCCCCGATGGCCACCAGGCCACCGAACTTCATCGACAGATGATCGACCTGAAGGATAGCGTCGTTCATGCCCGAAGCGGCTTTCTGAACAGGGTTCGCATTCATCAGCCGTGTCCTTCCTTGGTGAAGGAGCTTGAGACGGCCTTTCGCTCCTTCAGGAAGGCGGTTGGTTCACGACTGCCGACGAAGCCGCGCGGCTTCCACAGCATGACGATGACCATGGCCATGCCGAACAGCAGCATGCGGTAGAGTTCCGGTGTGAAGTCCGGTCCGAAGACCTGCTTGAGGAAGTCGAGTTCGCGCAACGCCTCGGTGCCGCCGATCATCACCATTGCGGCGACCGCTATGCCGACCAGCGAGCCCATGCCACCGAGAACCACGATGGCCAGGATAATGGCCGATTCCAGGAAGACGAAGGATTCCGGGCTGACGAAGCCCTGCCGTGCGGCGAAGAATGCGCCGGCGAAGCCGCCGAACATCGCACCCGTGGCAAAGGCCGTAAGCTTCGTGGTGGTGGTGTTGATGCCGAGCGAGCGGCAGGCGATCTCGTCCTCGCGCAACGCTTCCCAGGCACGGCCGACCGGCATGCGCCGCAGCCGGATGGTGACGAAGGCCGTCAGCAGCGCCAGCGCCAGGATCAGGTAATAGAGGAAGATCTTGTAGTAGGCGCTCGATGTCGCCAGATGCAGCACCTTGGCGACGTAATTGGGGTCCGACACGTTGAAGGTCATCAGGCCGAAGAAGGTGACCTTCGGGATGCCGGAAATACCGGCTGAACCGTTGGTGACCTCCCGCCAGTTGATCAGCACCAGGCGGATGATCTCACCGAAAGCCAAGGTGACGATCGCCAGGTAATCGCCGCGCAGGCGCAGCACCGGGAAACCGAGCAGCACGCCCCAGAAGGCGGCCATGGCGCCGGCGGCCGGCAAAAGGATCCAGAACGACAGGCCGTACTGCGTGCCGAGCAGCGCATAGGCATAGGCGCCGACCGCGTAGAAGGCCACATAACCGAGGTCGAGCAGGCCGGCGAGGCCAACGACAATGTTCAGGCCCCAGGCCAGCATCACATAGATCAGGATCTGGATGCCGAAATTGTCGACCCATTTCAGCGAGCCTTGCAGTCCGCCGACAAACGACCAGGACATCAGCGACAGGATCGCCACCACCAGGATCGGATAGAGGATCAGCGCCGCAATGCCGAGTTTGGTGAAGTTGGCATGAATGAAGCCGCGGAAATAATAGATCACGCAGGCCAGCACATAGATGACCGACAAGGCGCGCAGGAACTGCAGATAGCCCGCCGGCTCCGCTCCCACCCATCCGACGAGAGAGCTGTTGACCGCAAACAACACCACCGCCGCGACCAAGGCCACGATGAAGGCCGGCAACTGGAAGAAGCGTGACGCCACGCTGGCCGGCAGCAGGCCGGTGGCGACGTCGGTGATCTTCTGGTTGGCCAGGAAGGGCTGTCCATAGGCGACATAGAGGAAGCGCCCGACAGCCGTGGCGATAACCACGGCGGCAAGCAGGCCCCAGCGTGTCGTCAGGACCAGTTCATTGGAAATGTTCTGGCCGGTCTTCAGGCCGATGAACAGCACGAACAGGCCAAACGATATGGCAGCGGCATAGAGCGCCTCGCGCAACGCGCGCTGCATGGGGGTGGCGACGGTGTCGCGCTCCGGAGATACGGTGACGGCCATGGTCTCAGACCTTTTCGACTTCTGGCCGGCCCAATATGCCGGAAGGCAGGAAGATCAGCACGATGGCCAGGATCGAGAACGCCGCGACATCCTTGTAGTCGATCGAGAAATAGGCCGACCACATGCTCTCGATGAAGCCGATCATCAGCCCGCCTACCACCGCGCCCGGCAGCGAACCGATGCCGCCCAGCACCGCCGCCGTGAAGGCTTTCACGCCCGGCGTGAAACCATCCGAGAAGGCAATGACGCCGTAATACATCAGGAACAAAGTGCCGGCGACCGCGGCAAGGGCCGCACCCATGATGAAGGTGATCGAGATGGTACGGTCGACATCGATGCCGAGCAGCGCCGCCATCTTGCGGTCCTGCTCACAGGCCCGTTGCGCTCGTCCAAGCGAGGTCTTGTTGACCAGATACCAGAACAGCGCCAGCAGCAGCGCCGTGACGACGACAATGATGATCTGCTTCAGCGACACGCTGATGCCGTTGATGTTGTAAACCTGGCTGACCATCGGCGGGATCGGCTTGTTGCGGGGACCCTGCGTCACCTGGACGAAGTTCGACAGCGCGATCGACATGCCGATGGCAGTGATCAGCGGGGCCAGTCGGAACGAACCGCGCAGCGGCCGGTAGGCCACCTTTTCGATCGTCCAGTTGTAGAGGCTGGTGAGCAGCATCGCCACGATCATCATGATCAGCAGCGCCAGCACAACCGGCACGGAATAGAACAGCGCGCCAAGGGCGAGGAAGACGATCAGTGCCGTGAAGGCACCCACCATGAAGATGTCGCCATGGGCGAAATTGATCATACCGATGATGCCGTAGACCATCGTGTAGCCGATCGCGATCAGCCCATAGATCGATCCCAGCGTCAGCCCGTTGATAAGCTGCTGGACAAAGTACTGCATGTGTACATGGCTCCCCTGGAATGTCGCCCATGCAGACGCATTCCTTTTCGTATTTCCCCTAGTCGTAAAGTTTCGAGCCCGGATTGCAACGTCATTTTTCAATCGTCATGCGTGTTTTCGAAGCACGCCGCCCGATTGCCCGTTTTCCATCATCCGACCCCTGGACTATCGCGGACCCTACCATTGGCATAACGCAATGTCTTTGACGATTCGACCGCATCATGCGCCCCGTTTCGAAGAAATCGCCGTCAAAATTAGGTGATGAAAGGAATCCTTGCGTTTTTGGCACGATCCATTTTTCAGGTCGTTGCTTTCCGCAAGGTCAGGATTCCCATCACTTGACAACAAACCCGTGCGCGAACGGGTCGCGGTCGTCGATGAAGATGGTGTTCAGTCCGGTCATGCGCGCCCAGCCGCCGATCGAGGGAATGATGGCCGGCTTGCCGGCCACGCTGACATCCTTTTCGACCTTGCCCTTGAACAGCGAACCGATGATCGATTCATGCACGAAGCTGTCTCCGGCCTTGAGTTTGCCCTTGGCATGAAGCTGCGCCATGCGCGCCGAGGTGCCGGTGCCGCAGGGCGAGCGGTCAATCGCCTTGTCGCCGTAGAACACGGCATTGCGGGCATCCGCCCCATCCACCGTCGGCGCACCGGTCCACAGCATGTGCGACAGCCGGTTGATGCCAGGATTTTCCGGATGCACGAAGGAATATTTCTCGTTGAGCCGCTGCCGCACCACCGGGCTCCAGGCGATGAAGTCGCCCGCCGAATGATCGGCCATGTCGCGATAGTTCTCCTGCGGTTCGACGATGGCGTAGAAGTTGCCGCCATAGGCGACGTCGACGGTGATTTCACCGAGCCCAGGGCATTCGACCGTCAGCCCCTCGGCATGGAGGAAGGATGGCACATTGGTGATGCGCACCTCCTCGACATAGTCGCCGACCTGCTTGTATTCGGCGACGACCAGCCCGGCCGGCGTGTCGAGCCTGAGCACGCCCGGCGTCTTTGGTTTGATCAGTCCGTGCTCGATGGCCATCGTCACCGTACCGATCGTGCCATGGCCGCACATCGGCAGGCAGCCGGAGGTTTCGATGAACAGGATGGCGATGTCGCAATCCTCGCGCGTCGGCGGATAGAGGATCGAACCGGACATCACGTCGTGGCCGCGCGGCTCGAACATCAGCCCGGTGCGGATCCAGTCATACTCGGCCAGAAAATGCGCACGCCGCTCCATCATCGTCGCGCCCTGCAACAGCGGGCCGCCGCCGGCGACCAGCCGCACAGGATTGCCGCAGGTGTGGCCGTCTATGCAGAAGAAGGATTTCTTGGCCATGACGCTCCTCGAAAATCAAAAACCCGAAAAAATCAAAATCGTTGCGGACTGAAGGGGGCCAGATCGATCGGCGGAGTCTGCCCCAGGACAAGATCCCTGATCAACCGTCCGGTGGCCGCCGCCTGGGTCAGGCCGAGATGGCCATGGCCGAAGGCATAGACCACCGACCGCTTTCCCGGCGCGCCGCCGATGACGGGCACTGAATCCGGCAGCGAGGGGCGGAACCCCATCCATTCGCGCCCGCCCGAGGGATCGAGCCCTGGCAGGAATTTCTGTGCCTTCTGCAGCAGCGCCTTCGACCTGGCATAATTGGGCGGCCGCTCGATGCCGCCGAGTTCGACGGCGCCGCCGACGCGCAGGCCCGTTTCGAGCGGCGTGACGACGAAACCATGGCCGGAGAAGATCAGCATCCGCTTCACGTCGAAGGCACTCGTGGGCAAGGTGGTGTTGTAGCCGCGCTCGGTCTCCAGCGGAATGCGATCGCCGAGTTGCTTAGCCAGCAGATGCGACCAGGCGCCGGCGGCGACGACGAGGTGCCGGGCCTGTCTGGTCGTGCCGTCTGCCAACGTCAGCGTCGCTCCATCCTGATCCGCCGCGACTTGGCTGATCCGGACCAGCTCAAAGCGAGCGCCCTTGGCCTGCGCATAGGTCCACACCGCTTTGCCCAGCAGTTTCGGGTCGGCGACCGTCTTCCATCCCGGCACGAACGTGCCTTTGATGAAGCGCGGCGACAGGCCCGGCTGCAAGGCGGCCAGTTCCTCGCCCTCGACGTGGCGGAAACCGATGCCGAAACGCTTACGCGCCGCCCAGCCGGGCAGCCCGGCCTGAAATTCGGCTTCGCTTTCGTAAAGCTCGAGCGAGCCATCCTCGCGCAGCATCGACCGCGTGCCGGAGCGATCGAGCAAGCCCATCCACTCCGCCTCGGCAAGCTTCATCATGCCTGCTTGAGCGGCAAGGCTCGCCTCGTATTTCCCCGGCGCACCGGCGCGCCAGAAGCGGATCAGCCAGGGCAGAAGCGTCGGCAGGTAGGCGGGCGGGATGCTGAGCGGGCCGAGCGGATCGGCCAGCCATTTCGGCAGCTGCCGCATCATGCCCTTGTGCGCCAGCGGCAGCACGTCGGAGAAGGCGAAGGCGGCGGCATTGCCCGAGCTCGTCTCCTCGCAAATGCCTGTGCGATCGAAGACGGTGACCCTGCGTCCCGCCTCAGCGAGAGAAGCAGCGGCACAGATACCGATGATGCCGCCACCGACGATGGCTATGTCCAACCCTTCTCCCCGTTCACGGGGAGAAGGCGCCCGAAGGGCGGATGAGGGGCTGCGCCCCGCTTCTGTCGACCTGGAATTTCCTTGCACGTGGGCGCTGCCCCTTATCTGGCTGCCACCATCTTCTCCCTGCGAACAGGAAAAAGAAGCCTCAGAACTGCGGCAGTGTCGGCCGCACCGCGAGCGCATCCTTGACGATCTTCTCGACGGACTTGCGGCGATCGCCAGACAGCGGCTGTCGCGGCATGCGAACGCGGTCATTTGTGTTGATCGCGAACACTTCGGCAAGCTTGATGTTTTGGACCAGATAGGTCGAGACGTCGAGGTCGAGCAGCGGCCGGAACCAGCGGTAGATGCCGAGCGCCTCTTCGCGGCGACCCTGCTTCATCAGCTGGTAGATGGCGACCGTCTCGCGCGGGAACGCGGTGACCAGTCCGGCCACCCAACCGATGGCGCCGACCGACAGCGCCTCGAAGGCCAGATTGTCGACGCCGGTGAACAGGTCGTAGCGAGTGCCCAGGCGATTGATGATCTCGGTCGAACGACGGATGTCGTCGGAGGATTCCTTGATCGCGACAAAGCGCTCGTCCGACGCCAGCTCCTCCATCTGGTCGACGCTGACGTCGACGCGGTAGGCAAGCCGGTTGGAGTAGATCATGACCGGCAGGTCGCCAGCCTGCGCGACCGCGCGCAGCGCCGCGACCGTCTCTTCCGCATTGGTGTGGTAGATCGGGCTCGGCACGACCATCAGGCCGTTGGCGCCTTCCCGGCTCGCGCGCTTGGCGATGCTGGCCGCCTCGCGTGTGCCGGCCTCGTTGACCGTCAGCAGCACCGGCTTCTTGCCGGCGACCTTTTGTGCGGTCTTCAGCACCTCGATCTTCTCATCGGGCGACAGCATCGGCCCCTCGCCGAGCGATCCGCAAACGATGATGCCGTCGCAGCCAGCTTCCATCTGCAGGTTGAAGCAGCGCTCCATCTCGGCATGATCGAGGCGATCATCCGCGGTGAATTTGGTCGTGACGGCAGGAAAAACTCCGGTCCACATGATCATCTCTCCATCTGATATATCACTGGTATATCTATTAACAAACCCGCTGTCAATGCGGAATCCGTTATGATATATTCAAGATATATCAGGAGAGCGCATTTGATATCCACGGCAGCAAGCACCTCGGCGGAGCCGGCCGCGACTAGGGCCTACCATGTGCTCGAGCACATGATCGTCACGCTCGAACTGGCCCCGGCAAGCTTCGTCACCGAGGGCGCCCTGATCGACAGGCTCGGGCTTGGCAGGACACCGGTGCGCGAGGCGATCCAGCGGCTGGCCTGGGAAGCGCTGCTCGACATCAGGCCGCGCGCCGGCATCGCCATCGCCCCGCTGCATCCCGGCGACTGGCTGCGCGTGCTCGACGCGCGTCGCGGCGTCGAGGTGGTGCTGGCCCGCTCGGCCGCCCGCTTCGTCACCCGCGAGGCCGCCGACCTGTTTCACGAAGCAGCGCTTGCCATGCAGAAAGCGGTGATCTCGGGCAACGTGCTTGCCTTCATTCAGGCCGACAAGGCACTTGACGAAGCGTTGGCACTGGCTGCCGACAATCCCTTCGCCGCCCGTTTGGCCGCCCCGTTGCAGACCCACAGCCGCCGCTTCTGGTTCCGCTACAAGGCCGAGACCGGTCTTGCCGAATCCGCCGAGCACCATGTCGCGCTGATCCGCTCGATCCTTGCCGGCGACGAGGAGGCCGCGGCCAAGGATGCCAAACGCCTGATGGCGCTGCTGCGCGGCCACGCCGAAACGGCGGCGACGCGCTGAGCGTCTTTTAATCCGATGCGCTTTCGTCGCCGGTGCTTCCTCGAAGCTCGGATCACGTCCCTGGCAAGGCAGCCGCCGCCATCAACGAACCGTCCCAGCCTTCGCCCGCCGTGATGACGCAGCTCTGACCATGCGTGTCGGTGGCAAGGATCGTCCAGGTGCCCTGGTCGGAGACGAATATCTCAAGAATGACGCTCGGGTTGACCAGGCCGCGCGCAGCCTCGCTTTCGTGGAATTTTTCCCCGAGCGCTTTGATCATATCCGCACGGGCTGCGCATTGCTCCGCCATCGCCGGGACGGCGGCAAACGCGGAAACCGCCGCGAAAAATAGCGTTGCCACAAGACGGGTCATCTGACACCTCCTTGCGCCAGACGATGTCCCCGAAGCTGTCGCCAGCGCCGTTGCTTGATCTGCCGTACCTCCTTGCGGCAGGACTGCAAACCAAGACGGCAGATGCCCACTTGGTTCCATCACATTAGCGTTCACGCAGATAGGGTCGTCGCCGACCTGCAAAAAAGCCCGGGCGCGAGCGCCCGGGCCTCAAATTCAAAATCAATCTGTTGTCCGGTCAGTTCATCGTCGGGATGACGAATTCGGCACCGTCCTTGATCCCGGACGGCCAGCGCGAGGTCACCGTCTTGGTCTTGGTGTAGAAACGGAACGCGTCCGGGCCGTGCTGGTTGAGGTCGCCGAAGGAAGACGCCTTCCAACCGCCGAAGGTGTAGTAGGCGATCGGCACCGGGATCGGCACATTGATGCCGACCATGCCGACCTGGACACGGCTTGCGAAATCGCGCGCGGCATCGCCGTCACGAGTGAAGATGGCGACGCCATTGCCCATCTCATGGTCGTTGGCGAGCTTGATCGCGCTCTCATAGGTCGGCGCGCGCACAACCGACAGCACCGGCCCAAAGATCTCTTCCTTGTAGATGCGCATGTCCGCGGTGACGTTGTCGAACAGGCAGCCGCCCATATAGTAGCCGTCTTCATAGCCCTGCATGGAGAAGCCGCGGCCGTCGACGACCAGCTTGGCGCCTTCCTTGACGCCGGTGTCGACATAGCCCTTGACCCGCTCCAGGGCTTGGCGCGTCACCAGCGGGCCGAAATCGGCGGAAGAGTCGGTCGAAGGACCGACCTTCAGGCTTTCGACGCGCGGGATCAGCTTTTCCATCAGCCGGTTGGCGGTGTCGTTGCCGACCGGGACGGCAACCGAGATCGCCATGCAGCGTTCGCCGGCCGAGCCGTAGCCGGCGCCGATCAGCGCGTCGACCGTCTGGTCCATGTCGGCATCGGGCATGATGATCATGTGGTTCTTGGCGCCGCCGAAGCACTGCACGCGCTTGCCGGCGGCCGTGCCGCGCGAATAGATGTAGTGGGCGATCGGCGTCGAGCCGACAAAGCCGATGGCCTTGATGTCGGGATCGTCGAGGATGGCGTCGACCACGTCCTTGTCGCCATTGACAACATTGAGGATGCCCGCTGGCAGGCCAGCTTCGAGGAACAGTTCGGCGATGCGCATCGGCACGCCCGGATCGCGCTCCGACGGCTTCAGGATGAAGGCGTTGCCGCAGGCGATGGCCGGCGCGATCTTCCACAGCGGGATCATTGCCGGGAAGTTGAACGGCGTGATGCCGGCGACGACGCCGAGCGGCTGGCGCATCGAATAGACGTCGATGCCGGGGCCGGCGCCGTCGGTGAATTCACCCTTCATCATGTGCGGCGCGCCGATGCAGACTTCGACCACTTCGAGGCCGCGCTGGATGTCGCCCTTGGCGTCGGCGATCGTCTTGCCATGCTCGCGCGCCAGGATGTCGGCCAGTTCGTCATAGTCGCGGGCGACCAGTTCGAGAAACTTCATCAGCACGCGCACGCGACGCTGCGGGTTGGTTGCGGCCCATTTCGGCTGCGCAGCCTTGGCGTTCTCCACCGCAGCGCGCAGTTCCGCCTGTGATGCCAGCGCCACCGTGCCGCGCACGGAGCCATCCATCGGCTGCATGACATCCTGCTTGCGGCCGCTGGTCCCGGCGACGTGCTTGCCGCCGATGAAATGACCATAGTCGATCATGATTTCTCTCCCTTATTTGTGATGCTGCATTGTCCGCCTTTGGCCGGCGGATGGCAACGCGACGGAGAACGCAACCGTTGTGCGGAAAGTAGATAGCGGTTGACGGACGAGCATCAATTCTCGCAAATGCGGAGACCCCGTCTGATAGCAGCAGGGATTGAGAGATTGAGTTCCCACCACAGGACGCGGCGTCAGCGATTGTCATCTGGACCATCCCCATGAACTGGGATGACGTCCGCATCTTCCTTGCCGTGGCGCGTGCCGGCCAGATCCTTGGCGCCGCCAAACGGCTGGAGCTCAACCACGCCACCGTCTCACGCCGCATCGCCGCACTCGAGGATGCGCTGCGGACAAAGCTGTTTCGCCGGCTGACCACCGGCAGCGAGCTGACTCCCGCCGGCGAGCGCTTCCTCGACATTGCCGAGCGCATGGAGGGCGACATGATCGCCGCGCGCTCGACCATATCAGGCGAAGGCGACGATGTTTCCGGCACGGTGCGCATCGGCGCCCCGGACGGCTTTGGCGTCGCCTTCCTGGCCAATCGCCTTGGCGTGCTGACCGCCCTGCACCGCGAACTGACGATCCAGCTTGTGCCGGTGCCGCGCTCCTTCTCCCTGTCGCGCCGCGAGGCGGACATCGCCATCACTGTCGAGCGGCCGACCGAAGGCCGGCTGGTGGCGGGAAAGCTGGTCGACTATTCGCTCGGCCTGTTTGCCTCGCGCGCTTATGTCGATGCCAATGGTCTGCCCAAAACAGCGGCCGAACTCGGCCAGCACACCCTTATCGGCTATGTGCCGGATCTCATTGTCAGCCCTTCGCTCGACTACGCGGCCGAATTCAGCGCGGACTGGCGCACCAGTTTCGCCATCTCCTCGGCGCTCGGCCAGGCCGAAGCAGTGCGCTCGGGCGCCGGCATCGGCATCCTGCACACCTTCGTCGCCCGCTCGATGCCGGAACTCGTGCCGGTCGATGTCGTGGCACCCATCCGCCGCGCCTACTGGCTGGTCTATCACGAATCGGTCAGGCCACTGCGCCGCGTCCAGATCGTCGCCAGCTTCATCACCAAGATGGTGGAGCGGGAGCGGAACCTGTTCGTCTGAGGCATGTCGCCCAAAACTGATCTCGGTTTTGGGCGAACGACATGCATAAACTAAGACGCTAAAGCGCATCGCATGAATCCGATCAAACGCGATACGCTTTGGCCGTGCCGCCTTTTCCTTGCCACAAAACCGGCCAGTGTGGCATCAGGCGTGCGGTCGCCGGCCACGGGCAGGTCGCCGGGTGGGGAACCTTTCAGAAAGCTGGCGCGGATAGACATGCGAGCCGTTCTTGCCATCCTGCCGCTGCTTTTCATTTCCGCTTGCGCCAATCCGTGGACGAAGGTTCCGGAGGCCGAACTGCCCAAACCGATCCGCTACGCCATGGCGCGGCCTTCGCCTTTCGTCTTCGGCAATTATTGCGGCCCCGGCACCCGCACCGGCGATCTGTCGGCCCGGCCGGTCGACCGCCTCGACGCGGCCTGCCAGACGCATGACGCCTGTTACATCGCCCGCCACAACCATTGCGACTGCGACGGCGCCCTGGTCGCCTCGGCGAAAGCGATCCGTGACGACAACGCAACGCCGCGCAAGATGCGCGGCGAGGCCGAACTGCTGATCGCCACCTTTGCCATCCCCGTCTGCAAGGTCTTCCCGCAGGGTTTCATGCCGCCGCGCGATCCGGCGCAATTGAGTGCCCTGAAGACCGGAGCTGCCGGGTGAAGGGTCGCGCATTCATCGCCGTCGTTCTGTTCGGGCTGGCTGTCCTTGCCGGCTGTGCCGGCACTGGTCGCAATGCCTGCGATCTCCTGCAAGGCCAGAGCGCTTGCGCGCGACCCGCGCTCTCCGCGGAGACAGCTGGGCCACGGATCGTCGCCGCGCAGTTTTTCGGCGACGCCGGCACCAGCGACTACGAAAAACGCTTCCTGGCGCTGCTCGCCCGCCATCAGCTTGGCGCCATGGACCGCGCCAACGGCACCGGCCCTTTCGGCCACGACCGCCATGAGATCGCCAACAGCGATTTCCAGGCGACCTACCGGACGCTGCAAAAACTCGCCGGGCCGGTCGCCGAAACGCATCTGCCGCCAGCCGGCGCCAACAGCGGCGAGGGTCATTTTGACGGACGCTGGCGGGTGTCGCGACAGACGCTCTACATCGATGCGGCGGCGCGGCCTTCGGCGCCCAAGACCTTCGATTTCTCCGGCCTGCAAGCGCGCAGCGTCGAGATCGTGCTGCGCCAGGCCGGCAAGCAACCGGCCGACATCGAAGGCGTCTGCGACGGCACGCTGGCGATCCGTGCCGGCGGCGCTTCACGCACCATCGCCACGGGCACGGCATTTCGCTTTCGCCTGTCCGGCGAGGACGATACGGTCAGCCTGTTTCCAAGTGACGGCCTGAACCGCTGCGCGGCAAGAATCCGCTCCAGCCTTGCTCCGGCCGGCGCGCCGCTCACCATCCGACGCGAAGAGACCGCCGATCCGGCGCTTGCCGCTTTCGACAGTCGCTACGAGCGTTGCCCGACGCCAGACCCAACCGGCCTCGATCCTCTCAGCCGCGCCTTCTATGCCAGCCGTTGGCTGTCGCAGACCTGTGCCTTGCCGATCGGAAAGCCGCGCCTGCTGCGCAAATCGCGCGATGGCTTCAACGCCAAGGTCGAGGCGCTGATGGGAGCGCCGCTGTCCGACAGCGCCATCGACAAGGGCGACCCGGAGCTGCCGCTCGACTTCTCCAGGGCCCCAAAACTGAAGCTGATCTATCTGTCATCCCTGGAGTTCAAGGCCGACTTCTCCGGCCGCATCATCGAACGGCTGATCCGTCATCATGCAGCCCTCGGCACCAAGGTGCGCATCCTGGTCACCGACGTGCTGGAGCGCGACAAGGACGACGCCATGCTGCATCGGCTGGCGACCGAATTCCCCAATGTCGGGCTGCAGGAATATCGCTGGCGGGCGGACCGGGGCGCGCCGATCGACGAGCAGATTTCACAATTGCACAAGGTCCATCACGTCAAGATGCTGGCGACGCTTGCCGACGATCCACGGCAGTCGCGCGCCATCATCGGCGGCCGCAACATCCATGACGGCTTCCTGTTCCACCAGCCGATCGATCTGTCGCGCTATCCAGACCTTGAGCAATACGGCAAGACCGACGGGTTCTCGCTGAACTACTATTCGAACTGGAGCGACTTCGACATCGAGTTCGCCGATCCGGCCACGGTCGAGACCCTTGCCGCGCATCTTTCGACAGTGTGGCTGCGCGACGCCGACACCAATCTGGCGCGCCCCTTCTCCATTCCGGCCCGGTCCGCCGGCGGCCGCCCCTCAGGCACGGCGCGGCACTTCATTTCGGTGCCCTACGAGGATGGCCATGCGCTGGAGGATTATTTCGTCGAGCTGGTCGACGCCGCCCGGCACCATATCCAGATCGTCAACCCCTATCTCAACCTGACGCCCAAGCTTGCCCAGGCTGTTGACCGGGCGCTCGCGCGCGGCGTCAGGATCGACATTGTCGGCCGCATCGATCTCAAGGGCGATATCGGCGGCAAGTTCCTCACCGCGCTCAACAAGCTGTTCGTCGAGAAATATGGCGACCGCATCAACATCCGCGAGTTCAAGGCGCCTGACGTGGTGCTGCATTCCAAGATCATGATGATCGACGAAAGGCTGGTCGCCATCTCGTCGGTCAACCTCAACAACCGCAGCTTCTTCCACGACAGTGAGAACGGCATGATGGTGCTCGATCCGGCCTTCTACACCAGGATGAAGCCGATCTATGACGACTATGTCGCCCACTCCAATCCGGTCGCCACCAATGTGACGATCCCATGGGCCTACCGGCTGCTGTTCGACGAGGACTGGGTCCGGCAGGCGTTCTGACTCTCTACCGCAGATAACGCTCCTGCGCGAGGTCGCGGACGTCGATGTCAGGCACCCGGCTGGAGATGATGTCGGCCAGCACCTTGCCCGAGCCGCAAGCCATGGTCCAGCCGAGCGTGCCGTGGCCGGTGTTGAGATAGAGATTGGAAAGCTCGGTGCGGCCGATCAGCGGCGGGCCATCCGGCGTCATCGGCCGCAGCCCGCACCAGAACGTCGCGTCCCGCATCGCGCCGGCGCCCGGAAAGAGATCGCCGACCGAGTGTTCCAGCGTGCGCCGCCGCGATTCGTGCAGCCTGAGGTCGAAGCCGGAAATCTCGGCCGTACCGCCAACCCGGATGCGGTCGCCAAGCCGGGTGATCGCCACCTTGTAGGTCTCGTCCATCACCGTCGAGACCGGCGCCGCCGCCGCGTCCTTGATCGGCACGGTGATCGAATAGCCCTTGACCGGATAGACCGGGATCGGCCGCTTCACCCGGCGCATGAAACCCGCCGAATAACTGCCCAGCGCCATCACATAGGCGTCGGCGGTCTTCCAGCCCTTGCTGGTGCTGAGATTGGCAATGCGGTTGCGGCTGCGGATGACGCGCCAGATCGTCACGTCGTACTCGAACTTGACGCCGCGCGCCACGCAAAGCTCGGCCAGCCTGTCGGTGAACATCTTGCAGTCGCCGGTCTCGTCGTGCGGCAGCCTGAGGCCGCCGACGAACTTTTCGCGCACCCCGGCAAGGCCAGGCTCAGCCGCGATGCAACCGTCCTGGTCGAGGATCTCGTAAGGCACGCCATACTTCTTCAGCACCTCGACATCGCCGCCGGTGCCGTCAAGCTGCTTTTGCGTCCGGAACAGCTGCAGCGTGCCCTGGGTCCGCTCGTCATAGGCGATGCCGGTCGCTTCGCGCAGCGCCTTGAGCGTATCGCGGCTGTATTCGGCCAGCGGCACCATGCGCGCCTTGTTGATCGCATAGCGCTCGGCCGTGCAGTTGCGCAGCATCTTGATGAGCCATGTCCACATATGCGGATCGAAGGCCGGCCGCACCACCAGCGGGCCATGCTTCATCAGCAGCCATTTGATCGCCTTCAGCGGAATGCCGGGACCGGCCCAGGGCGAGGCGTAGCCGGGCGAAATTTCGCCGGCATTGGCGAAGCTGGTTTCCAGCGCCGGGCCTTTCTGGCGGTCGAGAACCGTCACCTCGTGGCCGGCCTCGGCGAGAAAGTACGCCGTGGTCACTCCGATGACGCCGCCGCCCAGCACCATGATCTTCATCGTTCACTCCTTGCCGCGTCGCACGCCCTTGAGGACGCCTGGACGCGGCGCATTTCCGATTTGCGCATGATCCCCGGCGAAAATCGATGCCGATTTTCGAGATCATGCAGTGTTGCCTGTTCACGCCGCCGCAGGACCGGGGTCGTCATCCCCTGTCTGCCGCATTCCGGCCCTTTCGCCAAGGGGCCGCCAATCGGCTGCGGCGCTGTAGACAAGGGTGAGCCCATGCGGCCTTCGCGCCTCGGCCTGGGATTTCTCCCTAACGGCACGCCGCGCGGCCTCCGGCTGGTAGAGCACGGTCGCGATCAGGACCGACTCCCGCCTGCCGTCGGCCTGTTCGATCCACGCAGTCTGGCCCTCGGCCATGCCGAGCATGCAAAGCCCCCGCCTTGTCATGATCGACAGGCTGGAGCCGACCGGGCCGCGCACCTCGTTCTGCACCAGGGTCCGGGTCTGGGCGGGGCCGGCATCGACACGGAATACCAGCCTGCTGTTCAGCGTCACGATATCGGATCCGACCGAATCGATCGCGACGACCTCGGCCTTGGAAAGCTTGTCTTCAAGCATTGGAACAATCGGATCCGCGAAAGCCCGCCGACGCTCCAACATGATTTCGAGGACGGCGAAGTCCTTTGTCGTCAGCTGGAAATTCGCGCCTGTCATCGCCGTCTCCATGATCAAGACCCCTCCCGCCCGCAGGCCGGCGTATCGACCACTTCGATGGTCGCCGACAGTTCCCGGCCGCCACGGCTGCTCCAGCACACCGTCTGCCCAGCGGTCGCGCCGATGAGCGCCGTCCCCATCGGCGTCAGCACCGAGATCCTGTTTTCACTGATGTCTGCTTCGCCGGGATAGACCAGCGTGACGCGCTGGATGTTGCCGCCATCGTTGCGGATTGTCACCGCCGAGCCCATCCGCACCACATTGGCCGGCATGGAAGCCGCCGCCGTGACAACGGCACGGTCCATCTCCGAAAGCAATTCTTCGGCCGTCTCGGGCACGCGGTCGAGCGACGCCCGCGCCAGGCCCGTCAGCCTATGATGGTCGGCATCGGTGACCAGAAGCCGGCTCGGTGGACGCAATCCTGTTGCATGTTGCATGGCAAACCTCATGACTTGGCGCATCGAACAGACGCGCGCCTGCCGCCGCGCAAACGGTGGCTTGATGAAAAACCGGCAGCCGCGAAGCTGTCTGGCTCGGGAATGATAATGTCAGGTAGAAATGCCCCGGTTCGGACGGACGCCAAAAGGCGACCGCGCCGGGGCTACGATCCCGCGATCGGGCAGACCCTGAACAAGGTTCTGATATAAGCTGGGTTGCTCATGCATGGAGCCTTGCCGACAGGCGTCCGCTTGTCAAGCGCGGCCAAACCGCTCAACCGCCGACATAGCGCCGGTGGAAGCGCGGGCCGAGGCTGGTCAGGATCTCGTAGCCGATGGTGCCGGCATGGCCGGCGGCGTCATCGACGCTTTGCGAGGGACCGAGCAGTTCGACCAGATCACCCTCGCGCAGCCTGCCGCCCGGCAGGGCGGAAATGTCGAGAATGATCGAATCCATCGACACCCGCCCGACGAAAGGTAGCCGCACGCCCTCGAACCAGGCGGCGGACGCGGCACGGCGTTGCCAGCCATCAGCGTAGCCGAACGAAATCGTCGCCAGCCTGAGCGGGCCTTGCGCATGATAGGTGTGGCCATAGCCGACGCCGGCGCCCTTTTCGACGCTGCGCGTCTGTGCCACCTTTGCCTGCAGCCGCACCACCGGCAGCATCGGATTGGACTTTGGCGGCGTCGGATTGATGCCGTAGAGGGCGGCACCGGGGCGGGCGAGATCGTAGTGAAAGGACGGCCCAAGAAAGATGCCGGAGGAATTGGTCAGCGAGGCCGGTGCCGCCGGCAGCATCTTGCGCAGCTGCTCGAATGCCAGTCGCTGCTTCTCATTGGCCGGATGCTCCGGCTCGTCGGCGCAGGCCAGATGGCTCATCACGTAACGGATGTCGATGCCGTCGAAAGCCTGCGGATCGGCGGCGATGCGATCCACATCCCGAGGCGCCATGCCGAGCCGCGACATGCCGCTGTCGACCTGGACCGCGGCCGGCAGTTTTCGGCCGGCGCGGCGGGCCGCAGCACGCCAGGCTGCCAGTTGCTCGTGGCTGTTGATAACAACGCAAAGGTTTGCTGCCACAGCGTCCGGCTCGGCACCGGGCGGAATGCCGTTCAACACGAAAATGGCAGGGTCCGCCCCAAGCGAGCGGCGCAGGGCGACGCCTTCGCCCAGAAGCGCAACGAAGAAGATATCGCAGCCTTCGCGCAGCAGTGCCGCCCCGACCTGGCCGGCGCCAAGGCCGTAGCCGTCCGCCTTGAGCACACCAGCGCAGGCAACATCGCCCAACCGCGCCTTCAGCCGCCGGTAGTTTTCACGGATTGCACCGAGATCGATGGTGAGGATGGCCCCAGCCGCCACTTCGCTCGTGGCGGTGACCTCTTCTGGCGGCGATTTTTGGAGGGCGTCGTTCATGGCGACCGTTCTTGTGGTGGATGGGTTAGTCAGTAGTCAGTAGAAATTGGCGCGGACCGCAACAGAACATTCAACCCTACTCCCCTACTCCCCTACTCCCCTACTC
>NZ_RZQT01000053.1:0-41850 GCF_003998485.1 Mesorhizobium sp. M7A.F.Ca.CA.001.04.2.1 | reverse complement strand
CTTCAGAGGCATGCGCTGACTCGCATAGTGCGATTCAATTAGCGCGCGCTAAAATGGTTCCGGAACATTTTAGACGAATTGAATGTTTGATGGTTATGACGAAGCTATCCGACCTTGGACCGCCGATTCCCGGCACGCAGCACGGCGGCGAGCCTGCCGACGAGCGCGACAATTTCATGACCTGTCCGGTCTGCGGCCAGCCGTTCGACATGCGCGATTTCCGCCAGGTCGCTTGGCACAATCTGCCTCAGCATGAACCGCTGGAATCGGAGGTTGCCACGGGCCGGAACGCGAACTGGTTGCGGATCCGACCATTGAAATAGCGGCCCTTGGCAAAGGCAGATTTGAAATCGGCGACGATCTCCGGCGGTACATCCAGAAAGTCGTACTGCCTGCCACTCGCTACAAACCACACTGAGAGAACCCTGGTTTCCGGGTCGTATTCGAACTTGCGTATTGAGGTCGACGGCATGGTGCACCAGGTCATTGCCAGTGAGCGACCCGCGAGATGGCCCGCCCTGTGAGGAAGCAGAGAGCGGGCCGACCACGGCTGTACGTCCATGGCCATCATCGCCTCCACGGAAGGACGGTGACAGCATTCCAACTCCCATTGGATTTCGGTGTTCCACACATAAACAAAAAGGCCCGCCACCTCTCGGCAGCGGGCAGTGTAGGTCGCTAGGATCACCCAGCGGTACCTAAAGTACACCCCGCCTCGCCAAAAGGGAAATGTTAGGTATCTCTAATGGATGATTCGGACCCTGGGGCTGACCGTGGGGTATCAAATCCGAGAATATCCTGCGGGCCAGGTCGATAGCGGAATACCGAGCTGGGGCCCCGACATCCTATTGGGCCGCCGCACAGGCAACGAAAATGCCCGTGACGCTACACCGATCCGGAAACTACTTTCTTGAGGTGACCGATGCGAGCACGGGAGGGTGTTCGCCTACCAATACACCGATTTGCTCTACTGAGTGGCTTTGAGCAGCGGCTGCTGCTTCACCTCCGGGCCAAACCGGCCGCTCCATTCATAGCCGCAGCGGGCTGTCCTAGGGGATAGTTGGACTGGACGGTGTGTTGATTCACCCCTGCTGGATGGCTGAGGTGCAAAACCATGCAAACCACAATGCCCCGATACGCGACAGAAAAGCGGTTGCATCGTCGACTTTATTCAAGCCGGAATTCAACCGCATGCTTGTCGGACTCACGAATGAGGCCACTGTCCATGGCGGCTTCGAACGCCTTGGTGAAATACTGATCATCGGAGGCCTCGTGATCCTGCTGCGCAAGATCGATCGGCAGGGCTCCGATCACGCGGCCCGTTGTCTTCTCGATAACCGTGACGGTCCTCTGCATCATGGTTTGTTGACCGTGTCGTCGACTGCGTTGGCCGTTGCCTTGACGTCCCGGCCGACGCCTCGGACGGTGTTGGCGCAGGCCGCAAGGGCAAAGGCACAGGCAAGAATGACAATCGGTGTGATGCGTAGCAGTTTCATGGACGGGTTCTCCTATTTGTGATTATCAAGTCCGCTTTGCCGTATCGCACCTGTAACCGCCATCACCTTGTTGTGGGCGGCCGCTTCATCTGCGGTGTCAAAGGGCGTTGCGATGGTCGTCCCATCCAGAGCCAGTATCACAGCCAGGAACGGAAGGCCGATCAGCGGTGGTGCGTAGACAACGTACGCTGGGCGGGCATTCTTCATCGCCCATGTAGCACCATTTGTCGGTCAGGACCTAATCCACCTTAAAATGCCGAAGCGCCTCTATTCTTCACATCGCCGACTTCCTGCACCACCGTGGCAAGCGATTCCTTCTATAGGAAACAGCCATGATTTTTCCTTCCGGGTAGTGATTGGGGTATGGTCGTGGAGAAATCTGCTGACAGCAAGTCGGCGACCTGGCCCCAAGTCCTATGCGTGCGAGGATGGCCATGGATCAGAAGCAGAGGCGGCCCAGATCCGCCATGCCGAAGCCTTATCGGCCCGCCCTCGGTTTCCAACATTTCAAGCACGAAGTTGTCGAACATCTGCCATCCTCAAAAATGGGCGGTTGTCGGCTTGAAGAACTCCATGAGCATGGATTGGTTCGGGACGTGCCAATCGCGACTGCAGATCGTTTCGGCTCCCGGTTAGCTTTCGCTCAGGGCTCATTCTGGACGCGAATGGCTAGACGGATTTAACGGAGCAGGCCCTCGTCGTCGAACGCGTTCCAGCCCTTCAACTTGGGCCGGGGAGCGTCATCTCTGGGGTTATTCCCGGCACCGCGACCCTTCTCGCTACCCTTTCCCGCCCGCGTCAGGGCAGCCTTGCCGGCGCCACGTCGCCTGTTCTCTGTAACTTGCTGCGCGTCCTCTTCACGCCAAAGGCTTGGCAGATCACGATCAAGGATGTCTTCGATGTGCTTGGGATCGAACACGTGGAAGGTGACGGCCTTGGATCGACCGCGCATCTTCACGGTGCGGGTGCCAATGCTTTGCAGCCGTCCGTTTTTCAGCCACTTGTGACGCTCACGCGAAGAGATCGCAAGGATGTCTTCGGCCTCGCGCGGCAGGACCGGGAGTACTGCGATGGTTTCCAGTGCCTTGGCGATCTTGTTCGAGGCGGCCTCGAACTCTTCGGCATCGTCTTCGCGCATCCGCAATGTCATGCGACCAGTCTCGGCTTTGACGTACTTCCTCACCGCCCAAGGCAGGCGGGCACGTATTTCACGCTCGATACCTTTCGTGCGCACCGACGAGCCAAGCGTCGCTGATGGCGGAAGGGGCCACTCGGTAATCAGTGACAACGAGGTGCTGACGCTTTGGCGAGAGCCGCGATCTCGAGGGGCCACAATTGCCGCAGCCAAGCCGCCAAGAATCTTTCGTGTTTGCGCAAAACGCACCGGCATCTGAGCTAGTCGCTTCCTTGTCGCACGGTTTCTACCGCCAGCGACCCGGCCGGCAGGGCCTTCAACAGCTCCACCTCGGGTTTCGTGAGGTGGATCCATGCCGCCCAATCATCCGGGCGCAGAACCACAATCTGGCGATTGTGGATGGGCGCCACGTCCAGGCCGGGTTCCGTCGTCAGCATTGCGAATGTCGGGGGCTTGTTGCCTTCGCCATCGCGCCACAGGCCGGCGATCGCCATGAACGAGGCGCCGTTGAGCGTGAAGCGATGCTTAGCCTTTGGAGACTTCTTTCCCGTGAATTCGAAGAAAGCCGACGCCGGAATAAGGCAGCGCTTGCTGTTGGACAAGTTCCGTCCTTCCGAGCGGAAGTTGAAGATCGGCCCGCCTTTGGGCCCGGAGGGCGGAAAGGCAAAGGTCATGCGCGTGAGTTCGATCGTGTCGCCGGCGGCGCGCATGATCGGGGCGGGATCACTGATGCGGATGTCATCCGCCTGCGGCAGATCCAGTTCGGTTTGATAAGTGGGAATGTCGAGCGCCAGCAATTGCCTCATCCTGCAATATTCGGCCCAGGCGATATGCTGCTCATAGTCGTTGCACATAGCTGCCCACGCTTTCAGTCAGTTGATGACTTATAACAGATAACGCGGCTTGGCTGCGGCGCCACCATCCGGAGATTTTCCGCTATGCCCGAAATCTCGCGATCTGCTTGAGCATCGCGCAGTTTGTCCGTGATGACATCGCCGTGGCTCACAATGATGCGCTCAAGGTCCGGTTCATCAGACCATCTGCGGAAAGCCGCGCCCAGCGCCTACCGCCGCCAGGCCAGCGGGCAGTTCTCATGGGGAAAGCACTGAATGGGAACAGTGCAACGGCCGAAGTTTGACAGCGCGATTTTGTTCCACCGTCCGTGATCAGCTTCGCGCCATTTTGGAAAACCGTACAGCAACCCTTTCTGGTCTGTTCGACTTCATGTGGTATGGCTCGCTATGTCTTGGACCTTTCCGACACCGCAGTGCTGACCGAGATTCTGGCAGAGTTCGCCCGTTCTGGTGCTGGCTCCCGTCTCGATCTGATATGCAAGGTCTGCGATGCCAAGGGCAACGAATCCAGCAATTCAGGGTAGCGTTACGGGTCCTGAGAACCGCGACGTGATGCTTCACCGGCCAACCTGCCATTGAAAAACCCGCCACTGAGGGAGCAGTAACGGGCCTCCGGTGTATGCTCGGCCAGGGAAACCGAGCGCAATCCAAACTTCATTTTCGGAGCCATGTTGCAGTGGGTCCGCCCCTGCTGGCGGGCAGAGGCGGACCCGGCCAAGGCTTGGGACCTAGGCCCGGCAGCGGGGGACGCTGCCGCCGTTTCCAACCTGCGTCGACATATCAGGTTCCACTAATGCACAAAAAGCCCGCCACCTTTGAGCAGCGGGCGTTCCAAAGCTGCAATTCTCTTGATTAATCGATAATCCCGGAGAGCCCGGATGAGTTGGGCGAAGCCGTGAAGGCACGGGTCACGCCGGCGATGGATCCGCAGCAGAGATCGCCGAACGAAACGACTGCGGGAAACGCGGTCGCTGATTTGCTCAGGCCTGCCGGTAGATGTGGCCTTCGTCGACGGTGGTCAAACGGCGCGTATCTCGACTGCGGCCGGACGGCGACCTCGCCGAACCGCTCGGCAACACGATCGAGGCCCCGCGGCATGCGGGAGCGCCGTGCTCGGTGACGACAAGCTCGGCTGCAATGCCGCAAGTTTCCACCGAAGTCGCCGACGATGCATTTCGAAGCCGTGCACGGGCGACGTGGATAGACGTGTCGTCGGCAATCAAAGTCCCGTCAGCCTCCCGCCACAGAGGTGCTCGGGCGATGGCCGGGAACCTGTGCAACCATAGCCACCCGGTATGTAGGAACGGAACGAGGCAGTCTGCGGCTGGCTCCATCGCCGCCCATTTGTTAGGCGCAACGATGTTGCAGACCGTGACGAGGGAGACGAAGTCCGGTGCTACAAGGCGAACCAGTCGATCGAAGGTCGCGAAATCATCAGCCAGAAGATGGCGAGCACTGCCGCGAAGGCAGGAAAGCCAAAGGCGAACCAGAGCCGAAACAAGGTGTCATAGCGCTGTGGTGGAGGTTGCTTCTCTGCCGTGGCCTGCATAGCGAGATTCCGCATCTCGATCTGCATCCACACGACTGGAAGCCAGAACAGGCCGGTGATGAGGTAGAGCAGGATCGAAAGCACAATCCACCCCTCGGTCAGCGGATAGCCGGAATGCCAGGCGAGGAATGCACCGGTGACAGGTTGGGCGACGACGGCGGTTGCAGTGAAGATGAAATCGGCGATCACGACGATGCGTGCGACCGCCGCGATGGTCGCGGAATTTCCGGTCCGGTGAGCGAGCAGCATGAAGAAGGCGATGCCGGCGCCGGTGCCCAGCAGCACGGCCGCGCCGACGACATGCAGGAACTTGAGCATGAAGTAGGTCATCAGCGTTCCTCCAGGACCGCCAGCGCGACAAAATGCAGAACCAGGATCGGCAGGATCTTCAGGAATGGGCCGAGCGGCTCGTTCCACAGTTCTGGTCGCAGCATGGTCCCCACGATCGCATAGAAAAGAGCCACCGCAATCGCCCCGAACAGCCCCAGCCGACTGGTCGGTCGCCAGGCGATCAACGCGCCGACCGCCATGTCGGCCAGCGCTCCGGCGATGACTGCCGGTTCCGCCAGCGGACCGATGGCCGTGCCGACCAGCAAGTCGACCCCGCGGCGCCAGCCGGTGGTCAGGGAAATGATGCCGGTCATGATCCAGAAGAAGGGCAGGACAGTAAAGATCGCCGGCTTGACGAAATAGAGACGGGCGAACCATCGCTCCTGCACCGTCGCGGGATTGAGCTTTAGCGCCGCTTCGAGGCTGGATGGTTGGATCCCTGTCGCTGTGATCCACGCCTGCGGGTCGCCGACAGCGCCCCGCACGATTTCCTTGGCCGCATTGCTGCGCATCGGCGGGCGCCAGCCGAGCAGAGCCGCCGCATCGCCGACCCGGTACAGGCCGGCCGCGACGCTACCGGGCAGAGTGAACTCTCCAGCCGGTCTCGACCCGAGCCAGCGGCGGTAGAGGCCGACCACCTTCCTCATCGGCAGCGCTTCAGGTCCGGCAAGGTCAAGCGCAAGGTGCGATGCGCTATCGGGCCGGAGAAAATGCAGGACAGTGGCGATCACGTCATCCAACTGTACGACCTGAAGCCGACCCGTGCTGGGCATCACCGGCAACAGTGGCAATGCGGCCAGTCCGCGAAACAGCGCACTGGCGCCGAACGCCGGCCGGCCCAGCACGACCGACGGGCGCAGGATGACCCAGTCCAAATCGCGCGCCATCAACGCCTGGTCGCCAGCCAGCTTGGTGGCCGAGAAGGCGGACGGCTGCAGCCGATCGACCCCGATTGCCGAGAAGTGAATGACTTTTCTCACGCCCGCCTGCTCACAGGCGGCAAAGAGTGCCGATGCGCCACCCGCATGCACACCGCCAGTGCTTTCTTGCGCGCTGTCCTGCAGCACACCGGCGCAGTTGACGACCGCGTCGATGCCTATCAGATGCGGGCTCCAGTCCTGCGTCTGCAGCGCCTTTGCCATGTCGAGCAAGACAGGCGGCAAGCCTCTGAAGGGCGCGGCGCCGGCACGATGCAGTACGCGAACGATTTCATATCCATCGGCGGCCAGGCGCGCACAAAGAGAAGCTCCGATCAGACCCGACGCGCCGGTGACGAGGACCCTCACCTGGCACCTGAAAACTGCAGTGACAGTCGCGCCTCATCCTGTCTGCACGCGGAGCCGGACGAAACAGCGGTGTCGCTGCGATCGGGCCGCACGATCGAGCGATTCCGCGCGCCTCGCCGAGGGCAGATGGAAGCGAGCGTCGCGGCGCTGCTGGCGCGTCCGGCCAGAGCTCCGACAGTTTCGAGCAACGATATCGAGCGGAAGCTCGGGTTGATTGTTCCTTTGGTTTCTACCATGGGCGCTGATCCCAAGCTGCCACGGATGTTCCTGCAACCATTCATGGGCAAGGCGAGTTGTTCGCGCAGGAATGACCGCCTCGGACGGTTCAGTGCAACGACCGTATCCACTATTTTGCTCATGCACGCAGCGCCAGCCAACCTGATCGACGGTGTCGATGGACTCGATCTCCCTCCCGCCCAACGCGTTCAGCTAGATCTAGGCGGCATCTTGCAGCGCCCTTTCATTTACGCTGGTTTCTCCAAGCTGCGTCAACGCCTCGTCCGTTGCCTTCTCTTCGTCGAGCGTCTGCTGCAGCAGCGGAACCGCGTCATTCAAGCCGAGCAGCCTTGCCCAGGTTACCAATGTCCCATAACGGGCGACCTCATAATGCTCGACGGCCTGGGCAGCGGCAACAAGCCCGGCGTCGAGGGCCGGCGCCGCCTGGAACTCCTCCAGTATCTCCCCGCCCTCCTCAATGATGCCGTCGATCGCGGGACAGGTCTTGCCCTGCGCGCGCTTGCCGAAAATCACGAACACCTGCTGCAGCCGCTCAACCTGACCCTCAGTCTCGTCGCGGTGCTTCTCGAACGCGGCGGTCAACTCTTGCGATTCGGCACCCCTGGCCATTTTCTTGAGGGCACTTAAGATCTTGCGCTCCGCGTAGTATATGTCCTTCAAGGCTTCGTAAAATAGATCTTCCAGGCCCTTTGTGCTGCTCTGGGCGCTTTTCTTCGTCGCCATCTCCATGTCCCACTTCGAGTTCAATGCTTCGCGGCATATGCAGCTCTAACAACCAAGGCCATCGGTTGTTCCTCGCCCTCAAAGACATGGTGGGAACACGAGCAAGGACCGTGATCTCGCTCCGTTCTGGTCGGCACAACCGGCGCCATGTCGCCTCTGCGCCTGGCCAGCCTCGCGGCCGCTTGTCAAGCCGCCTGCCGCGCCTTAACCGGCGTTCTCGCCTATCGAAGTCGATTGCTGGTCACGCTTTCGCCGATCAATGTTGATAAGACGGCGGTCGGGGGCCGCGGCGCCGGAACGACCTCTTCAGCGTTTTGTGGGCAAGCTGCTGTGAGACCAGATCGCGCGCTTTTCGGCACATATTGCAAGCCACAATGGTCGCTCGGCTGCCTCTGCCGGTCTAAACGGGACCCGGCCCGCGGCATGCCCGGATGGTTGAAGCGGATTGTTGAAAAGGTGTGTCGGGGTGAACTAGATCATCCGCCGCCATCGGTTGCGACGATCGAGCGACGATTGCTCCTACCGGCCGCCCGACCGCCGTTTCGCTTCTTCATCGATCCTGCGACCTGAGAATCTTGAGTGCCTCGTCCTTGGTGAGGCCGCACTTTCGGGCAAAGTAGTTCGCTTCGATGGCCCTTTCGCGATCCGTCCGAGACGCGGTGTTCTGCTTGGCCTTCTTGCCCATCGATGCTATCGCCTCGATTATATCGCCTGCTGGTGATCAAGCGCCTACGCCGTGGGAGGGCTCACGCGGGGATCGGGTCACCAATCTTGCAGCTCCGCTGCCTGGCTCGAACTGTGGTTTGACGCGATTGTTCTGCGATTGCAAAACTTCGCAAGAGATGCCTGGCGCCGGACTTTGCTGTGGCCATTCGGGATCTGTCATCCCATCGCTGTGACCTGCAGACGAATGCAGAGCCTCAGCAGTTTTTCGCCGCTTTCATCGTGGGTTAGTCCCGACAACATGTTCGTTCCAGTACCCGGAGGAAAAAACGTGCGCGACCAGTCTTTTTCCCATCTGGAGGCGCTCATTGATGTGCGTCCCGACACGAATTTAACCCCTAGCGCGCCATGGCCTCGCGGATCGGCCACTGCGTCACTCGATGCAATATGGAACAATCCTCGCAGGCGGATGTTGGGCAACCCAACCCCCTGGAGGATTGCCAATGTTCATGCACAACAAGCGCCTGCAATACACCGTCCGCGTTTCGGAGCCTAATCCCCGCCTGGCCTGCATGATCATGGAACAATTCGGTGGCGCCGATGGTGAGCTTGCCGCGGCGATGCGCTATTTCACGCAAGGCCTCGGCGAGGATGATCTTGGCCGTCGCGACATGTTGCTCGACATAGCCACTGAAGAACTCAGCCACCTTGAGGTGGTGGGATCGATCGTCACCATGCTGAACAAGGGGCTCAAGGCACAACTTGCCGAAGGCCAGATGAAAGAAGCGGACCTTTATATGATGATCGGCGCCAGCGGTACGACAGCCAAGGAATCCATCCTGTTTGGCGGTGCTCCCGCGCTGTGCGACTCAGCCGGCGTTCCCTGGACCGCGGCCTATGTCGACTCACGCGGTGAACCTACCGTGGATTTGCGGTCGAACATCGCCGCTGAAGCGCGCGCCAAGATCGTTTACGAACGCCTCATCAACATCACCGATGATCCGGGCATCAAGGACGCGCTCGGCTTCCTGATGACACGCGAGATCGCTCATCAAAAGTCGTTTGAGAAAGCACTCTACGCCATCGAAAACAATTTCCCGTCAGGCAAGCTCCCGGGCATCGAGAGGTACGCCAGCATGTACGTCAACACCTCTCAAGGTGACGGCGATACCAATGGTCCATGGAATTCCGGCGAAGAGTGGGATCGGATCGATGACCTTGAAGAGGTGATGCCCGTCGACGGCGGAGACGGCTTGGCAACCGTCAAAATGGGCGCCAGAGACATGAAGGTGGTGGCCAAGATGGCCGACCGTACTCTTTCTGATCCGGCGTCCGATCCGATCACGGGCGCTGATCTAGGTGCCGGTCCGGGAGCTGGCCGAACCAAGAACGCGGATTTTGGCGGCGCGGCAAGCATTCAGGAGGCCCCGGCCGTGGCCGAGGCTGCTGTCAAACGCGCACGTAAGCGTTAGTTTGGACTGACCTCATTGCGGGCAACTATGTTCGGGTCAGGAAGCTAACGACGAAAGCAGGGGCATCCGACTGGCAGCAGCGGACTGGCCGGAGTGCTCGCTATTTGCTGAGTGGGTGAAGCACATATGGCCACCGCCGCACCACGATCAGAGTCGGAACATGCGGGGCAGTCGGAGAAGGTCCGTGCCTACGGTTGCGAGAACCGGTGCATTGTCGCAATCGGAGCCTCGGCGGGGGGCCTCGACGCGCTGAAGAGACTTGTCCGGGATATTTCGCCGGACATTCCGGCGGCCCTCCTCATCGTACAGCACGTCGGTCTCACGAGTTACCTCGGCGACATTCTCGGTCGCGCTGCCAACATGCCCGTAGCGAATGCCGCCAGCGGCACGAAGGTTAAAAACGGGCATATCTTCGTTGCACCGCCCGGAGCTCACCTGCTTTTACATGATGATCACATGCTGCTGCGGCGCGGGCCGCGGGAGAATTTGGCGCGCCCTGCCATCGATCCCCTTTTTCGATCAGCGGCCTGCAGCTTTGGCGGCAGCGTGATTGGTGTCGTGCTCACGGGCAGCCTCTCCGACGGGACCGCCGGCTTGCGCGCCATCAAGATTTGCGGAGGGGTCAGCGTGGTTCAAGATCCCGACGACGCTGCAGTACCCGATATGCCGCTGAGCGCCTTGCAGAATGTGGAAGTCGACCATTGCGTCGCCCTGTCCGAAATGGCTGGCCTGTTGCGCAGGCTTGCGTCCGAACTCGCAGGGCCGACACCAGAAATCCCGCCTGTCATCCGCCTTGAGGCTGCGATTGCTGCTCAGGAGCACAGCACAATGGAACAGACAGAACGCCAGCTTGGCATCCCCTCGCCATTTGTCTGCCCCGAATGTCACGGACCGCTTTGGGAGATCGAAGACGGGCCGATTACCCGTTACCGTTGTCACACTGGACATGCATTCGGAGCGGACGTTTTGATGCAGGCCCAGGCGGACGATGCGGAACAGGCCCTTTGGAGCCTTCTAAGAGCGCACCAGCAGCGGGCCGAGTTGGCGAAACGGACGGCGCAACGAGAAGCCGCTCGGGAAAGACATAGCTTGGCCAGCCAAATGGCTACGCGGGCCGCGGAACACGAAGCCGACGCGAAACTTATTGAAGAAATTATCCATCGTCGAAGGCCGTGACAAAACACACGCCCCGACAACCATGACCTTATTTCGGTCCGGGGCTCACGGTTACCGGGTTGGCGGCGTCACTTGCCGGAGACCATGATCCCACAGAGACAGCAAGGGTGTCGGCAAAGAACGATATTAGGTCACATCAGCGTCAGGCGGACGTCGCGCAGGGCATTCAACAGAAATTCCGAACCATCTCCACCCCGCTCCAAAACGCCAACTTCAGCAGAAATGCTGGGAATTGCCAAGCCTCGGCTATCCGGAACAAAATACCCGACAGCAGCTTTGGCCACGAGCTAACGCTCGTGTCGCGGGTTCACCAATTGAAGTATGGCGCCGCCGACGAATGCGGCCTCGGCCGCCTGAGAAACCCGATGTTTACAGATAAGATTGCTGCAAGAGGTCTGCAATGCTGGTCGAGCAATATGTCGAATCCAGAAAAAGGCGACATGACGTCATTTCTACCTCGACGGCAGAAGCCGCCATTCGGGAGGGTGCTCCCGAATTGGCAGATTTCCGGAAGAGCCTTTCAGATAATTGCGGGAACCGTGTGCAAAAATCGCACACGAAAGTTTCTTTTTTCGTTCCCACGACACTGCAGCCGACAGTCATTCGGACATTGCCGACGACATTGGCCGCTTTTTCGCCGACGTTCGCTGCGTTATCCGTGGGGCCGCAATGTCGCCGCCAATTCCCCTGGGGTTCCTGGAAGCTTTTCGAACTTTCTGGGTCGCGCGGCAGCCCAAATTGCGGGTGCTCATGGACAAAGTAGGATTGATTCGGCTTTCCATGGCTTTGAAGGATCAACCCCTTGGCACGTCGCGCCCGATAGCGCAACGCCATTACTTCCACCCGCTCGCGCTCGACGCCGCCCGCTCGCCGCTCCGTCTGAAGTAAGTCCTCACCTCTAAACAGCTACGGCATGTCTTCGCTGTTTCGGCCATGCATGTTGGAGCCGTGCATGAAGGACTGGATTTCGTCCAGATCGATCTTGCCATCACCATTCTCGTCGATGTTGCTGAAGATCCTGCCGACCCCGCCTTCAACCTCGTTCTGGGACAATGAACCGTCGCCATCCGTGTCCAACAGTCCAAACACCAGTCGCATGCCGGCACCGCGCATCATTTGGTGACCACGGTGTCGAGCCATTCTGTGTCCTCTGCCCCAGTCGCCACGATTTAGCCAATGGTCGCCATGACGGCTAGATTCATCGGGGCGGTCAGCATCCTTGATGTGGCCGTCCTGGTTCATGTAGCGATCTTCCTCATCGCGGAAACCTTCCTCAGAACCGCGATCCTGCTTCATTCTCTCCCGGACCGCTTGCTCAACCATCTGGCGGATCATTTCGCGTGTTGGTCCGTCCGCTTGTCGGTTGATATCCGGCAACTGCCCGCCGACCGGCTGTTCGGTGGCCGGAGGGGGTGCGGGTGTCGAGGGGGCCGGTGTTCCGCTTGTCTGGGCCAACGCGGGGAAGGTCAGAGCTATGAAAGCGGCCGCGGCCGTCGTGACGTGTGAATGTCTCATGGCGTGCTCCATCTATCGCACCTGCTTGCTTGGAAGGCCAAACTGGAGCTCGATCTGTTTGTTCCCTGAGGGGACCAGGTTGCGGCGAAGGCAAGCTGCTCGTGAGCCCTTGGGCCAAGCCT
This sequence comes from Mesorhizobium sp. M7A.F.Ca.CA.001.04.2.1, assembly GCF_003998485.1. NCBI lineage: Bacteria > Pseudomonadati > Pseudomonadota > Alphaproteobacteria > Hyphomicrobiales > Phyllobacteriaceae > Mesorhizobium > Mesorhizobium sp. M7A.F.Ca.CA.001.04.2.1. The sequence goes on along the minus strand of NZ_RZQT01000053.1, from coordinate 29,292 downwards.
CGAATGCCTGTGATTAATGAAGCGGCTAGTTCGGCTTCCGCAATGCGTCAAACGATTGCCCCGGCCATCGCCGCGATTGGGCGGTCAAGGGAATTCAGCACCGGGGCCCCAAAGCAGATGATCCCGTCCGCAACCTGCTGGTCGTCGCAGTTGAAGCCATTCGTGCGGATATCGCGCATTTCAGCAATGAGGTCGTCAATAGTTTGCACGCTTTCTGTGTTCGAGGCTCGGGAAGACCATCGGCATAGAGCCGCCGTACTTCGAAATCGCTCATCTGGCTGAGAAAGGCTTTGCCGGTGGCCGTAAAGGCTGCGGGCAAACGCATTCCTGGACGGAACTGGATCAGCGAATGGCTAACGCTCGAATTGCGTGCGGCGAGATAGAAGACCTCTCTCCCTTCGAGCACCGAAAGGATAATTGTTGCCCCCGGGCAACTCCGTCTCGCCAACTCCGTCGCCACGTCGGATTGCTGGGCAAAGGCGTTCGACCATCGCATGACGGGGGGCCTAACTGGAAGGTCTGGTCGCCGCGGCGTATCAAGAGCTCCAAGTGTACGCCGAGCGTCGAACATAGCGCATGCGCGGAAGAACGCGCGATTCCAAGCTCGCGAGCCAGATCCGATAGCGTTGGGAGTTCGTGATCTCGCGACGATGTCCAAGATACGCACCCCACGGTTCAGGGCAGGGGGAAGGGCCGCTTTCGCGCCTCGTTTTGATTGATCTCGGTGTCAGCCATGGCTCCTCCCAAGCGCGTCACGCCTAAACCTTGAGGTGACAGGGCCGCAGAGATAGCGAGCCATCGGGCAAAAATCGAAAGGTCGGAAGGGTTGCCGTACGGGTTTACCAAGGCAACGACGCTAGGTCTGTTCGCGGACGGTGGAACAAAAACCGCGCTGTCGAGATTCGGTCGTTGCACTGTTCCCATTCGGTGCTTTCCCCATGAGAACTGCCCACTGGCCTGACGGCTGGCGGGCTTTTTTGTATCAGCGGAACCTTATTACTCATGTTCAGTTCTTGGCGGCAGCGCCCCGCACGCTGCTGGCCAAGGAAAGGCAACCCTTGGCCGGGCCCGCATCGGTCCTCACCCAAGCGGTGCGGGCCCACTGTCGATGCTGCCGAGCCCGTCTTCACACCCTTGGGCGTATCTTTCGAACAGTTCCACCTTTTCTGGATAAGGAAGGCGGTGTAAACGCTGGCAACCTTCGCACCGATAGTGGGCGGCAACGATGAACCAACGCCCTGGCTCAACCGAAGATAGTTTCTGGGAGAGCGGCATCAGGTCGCGTAACTCAAACTGCCGACGCCAGAATCAGCGTTATCCCCACCACCGTCGACCTTGTCGGACGTGTGAAGACCTTGAAGCGAGAGGACAAGCTAGGCCACGCGACTTTGCGGGCGATCCGTGAGGCGAAATCGTGATGTTAAATGAAGTAAGCCCGCCGCTGAGCACACAACAACAGCGACGGGCCTTGCTCGCCTACGCTTGGTGGGGATTGATAACCAAGCTGAACTTAACTTGGATTTCAGAAACAGGTTCCAGCGCTACCAAAAGATTTGATCGCAGGTGGCCCGGCACCGGGTCTCGAAATCGGTGGCGGGGCTTTGCTCGGCTTTTTCAAGGAGATTTCCTTACCAATCGCGTCCCGAACTTCCATTTCAGAGACATGTTCCCTGGTCGTGGGACAGACACTTCAGCCTTTACAGGACGGCTTGATTTGGGGGGCCTTGGGCGTCGCTAGTGCTTGAAGCGAAGCTTCTGCAAAGTCCGACCGTAGATGGTAGCGAACAGCAGAGGCGTCTCTGACTTCCATGCGGACGCAAGCAAGCTCGTCAAGCAAGACACGCCCGCTGGCGCATAAGGTTGGCACGGATCGCACGCGAAAGCTCGATGTCGCTGAGGCGTTGGGAATGGGAAAAGTCAGCCCGATGTAGCACGTTCGTTTATTGATCACCTAATTGCCCACTGCTGCGGGCGTAGGCGGAGATCGATCAGGTCCCCGCAGATCTGACAATGCCCGCTATGCGGATAGCGACGGCATCAAGTCCGCCCTGGCAATCTCGTCAGGACGTGTGCCGCCGCTTCGGCCGTGTGGGCAGTGCACCCGAGAAGGTCGCCACCGCCTAACCTTGCCGGGTATTGGCGACGCCGGCCTATTGGCGACGCAATCCCAAACTCTCCACGATCCCTCGCTCAATATGACAGTTGAATCTGTGCTGGTGATTTTCCATGCAACCTCGAGGGGAGAGATGGTTCTGCTTGGAATGGGAAGCGTGGTGGGCTGGGTGGCGTAAGGCCAAGGTATAGTATGCCAACGACGTTGATCTCCCTGAAGGATGTCGATCTGAAGCGCCGGATTGCGAGATGATCTCTAATGGCAACCGGTTGTGCTCCCCAATGATCTAAGTCAGGTCTGGAGACGAGCGGATGTCTCCAAGCAGCCTCACGTAGTCTGCCTCCGGCTGACCGTAGGTGCCATTTGCAGATGCCAGAAGGCCGCTGCGGTCCCGGATACGCACTTCGCCACGTCGGGAATAGATGAACCCGCGTCCTTCCAGCACCTGAAGCCCAACGGTAACTCCCGGACGCCTCGAGCCCAGCATGAGGGCTAGAAACTCATGGGTGATCACAACGCGTCCACCGTGGACCCGATCATCACACATTAGAAGCCATCGCGCCAAACGCTCTTCAAGGTTTGCGCGCGCGTTGATCAGCGCCGTATAGCTGGTCTGGATGTTGAGATACTGGACATAGCGCAAGAGTAAGAGGCGCAGCGTCGGGCTGTTCGAGAGTGCCGCCTTGAATGGCTCAGCTCCGATCCTGAAAGCGTTGCCGGGCAGCTGGACAAAACATTCATGCGCGGCATAGTCAGCCCCCATCACGAGCGCCGCACCAGTCATTCCCTCAAAACCGATAAGCGCAACCTCGGCTTCCCTCCCCAAGGTCCTCGCAACCACAGAACCGATGCCGTCCTCCAGGAAGTACATCGTAGTGATCTCCGAAGCGGCTTGCTCCAGATTCATTCTCAAATTGAGGGCACATGGCTCAAGGTGTGGCTGCAGAAGCGCTAGGTCATCGGGGTTGAGCCGACACAGCAATCCGTTTTTATAGGAATTGTTCTTTGGATTGGTCATGGCTCAATCCCGCCTGGGGCAAGAGCTTTCCAATCTCCTTGCCGTCCGCGCCCGTAAAAACGTGCAGACGATCTTGTGACGCTACGCCTCTTGGCGCGACAATCATAGGAGAATGCGAATCGATGCACGGCGAGCCCCCGCCACCGTGATTACAAAAGACTTGGAAGAAATGTCAGAGTTGGAAACGTACCGAGCTCGGGTTTGTACTAAACCGACATTCTGACGCCCCGGCCTGCCCGTCTTCATTTTGCCTGACCAGCGGAAGCGGCAACGGCCTAGTCTTGGCTTCTGACAGCAACGATGCGAGGCATGGCCGAGCCTCGCTTCGACTCCCGTGCCCGTCTCGCCATCTTGTACCTTCGTCGCGACCTGACTGCTTCCTCCGCCTGCTCGCGCGACATCTCCCCCGCGCGGCCAAACGGCTTCTTTTCTGGCATTCGATTGTCGTTGGCACGTTGGGTCACTGCCATGTCCGTCTCCGTTCGGAGCCGAACTTCGATTTGCCGGAACTATTCCATGCAGCACCCGCTGGTGCTGAGCGTGTTTTGAGCTGAGGTGAGGCGTTGTGAGGTCAAATTCCGTCGCGCTGCATTTCTAGCCTTGCATTAGAAACGCCATCCAGAATCCGGTGATAAAGCACGTCGAGCAAGTGGAGGTATTCAATCAATCTTGCCGGGCCGACCGGCCTTGGATTCCTCCAAGTCCAACTGGGCGCGACTGGCATGAACCAATGCTGCGATCAAATTTTCGTCGGCTGACTTTTTGCCGGTGTAGAGGCGCACAAGCTCGCGCGCCTGGACCTTCCAATTGGAGTCCGGGCTATCCCGGACGGCTGACGTAAGAGCCCGGGAGAGTATGTCGAAATCCAACAACGAAATACTCGGTCGGCTTCCTTTCACGATCAAATCCATCCTGTTGATCTGCGGCGTTCGCGACACTCGAAAGGTGGACAATGACCAGCATCGGCATCACCCAAAATAGGTCCATTCCTTCACGTGCTCAAGTTTCGGAAGCTCTCGCTGACCGATCATAGGACGCAGCGGCGCAGCGTAAATACCGCAGGGCAGCACCACTGCAATAACAAAGGTTAAGCGGTAGGCACAAAGCCGACTAGCTGCGGTTTTCTTGTCCAGCTTGCCTCTTCGGCAGCCCTGCCGATGACCGAACGCGTCAAAGATAAGCGGAACCTAATCTCCCGGCGTAGCTTGTCTCGATATGAGCGATCATGCCGAGAAACTAGTACCTCGCCCTCCACCAAGGTGGCAGAACCCGAAAGGAATTCTGATCTCGGCCGCTGTCGCTGTGCTTGCGTTCTGTGCTCTTCGCGGCTCGTGGAACTTTAGATGAGCACACGCGGCATCAACTTTCTGCACAAGTGGATTGCTAACGACATCCCAGAGACGGCGCCTCCCGACGCGGTCTCAATCGGTGAACTCACCCACAAGCTGCTAGCCGACGCCAAAGCGGTCGGCATCAAGAGAATAGAGCTGGATGAGGATGTGGATAGCCTTTACCGCATTTTCGTCGAAGCCATCGCTCACTTCGACGCCGGAATTCCAGAGTAGGTCCGCGGAGCTACGGTCTCATTCAAAAAGCGGATGCATCCGCTGGTGGGATTTTTATCAGATGGCGATGCCGTTCGAACAACACCAGCTTGTCTGGGTAGCCGAGACGAATCTTGGCATTGCAGGCCTCGCAACGAAACATGGATATTACCTTGAACCATGATCCTCGCCTTACAATAGGATGGCAGCATTTGGGGCAGTCGAAAACGAGCTCCGCATCTCCCAACTCCTCAGGTATGGGCATTGAAAGTCCTTTGTGGGGAGTTTGATCCATCCGGCAAACTGCGGTCAGGGTAAGCCCCGTGACGGTTGTAGAAGATTGGGTAGTCATAGGTCCATCCCACGCTACAATCCCTTTCAAGGCTAGGGTTCGCCCCCCGTGCGAACCGACGACCGCGGGGAGGGACGTAGCTGTGGCCGCCCACGCAACATCGATCTCCCGAGACAGTTCCTTACCGGAAGCCAAGCTCGGACCAATGCGTTTTGGCGGCGGGACTTAGGTCCGGCCCGTGAACTCCGCCACGTTTGTATCTGGCTTGGTCTTCAGCGAGCTACCCATCCGGTAATGCTGCCCGCAGGTGTCGACGGGGTGGCGGGCTAGTCAGTCTTTTCATGAGCAGCTCGGAACTGCCCCTCCTCGAAGCACCTCCGCGCCTCTTGAGCCGTCGCCTCACCGGCCATAGCGGCCATGCAGGCGCGGACAGCTTGGTTCCACTTAGGGCCACGCTTTGTCCATTTCACCAGATATTCGGAAGCGACCTCCACGCTGTTGACGTTGTAGGTCATGCCGGGTCGCCCCCCGATGACGGGAACCGGGGGTGAACCAGTGGGTTGCCATCATACGACCCTCCCTCGCGACAATCGACGCTTGAGGTCTTCGGCATTCAGTATGCCTACCAGATCTTCGGCGTATTCCTGATCCAAATATTCCGCCGGTGCCCCCCATGCATCGGCTGGCTGGCCGGTAAACACGTCGAATACCGTCCAGCTCTCGTCCGAGTCTTGCCTTAAGCCGTATCGCAGTTGCACCACGCGGCTAATTTAGGAGATCGGAATGTCTGATGCAAATGTCTGAGCGAGGGGATCGTGTGACTGGGGGGCACGTCAGCCAGGAGCTGCCAGCCCTGCTTGTGAATTGAGAAGGTTTGCGAGGCCCGTGATGATCTGGGGCATAACGAACGGCTTGGTTATCATGAGGCTGTTTGGCACTCCAAGTGACGGCCAGTCCTCCGCACCATCGCCACTCATGTAAATGACTGGCAAACTGGGGTTGACGGTCCGCATGTGACGGGCGACGTCCCAGCCAGTGGGGCCTTCTCCGATCCTTATATCGGTCAGGAGGGCTGCGACACGATCCGGGTTACGATCAAAGGTCGCGATGGCATTGTCCCCTTTATAGACGGCAATCACCTCGAACCCGGCTTCACGCAGCGAGTGTTCGATATCCAGGAGGATAAGGCTCTCATCCTCCACGACCAGGACGGCACCTGAGTTCATTCGACGCCAGCTTCGCTCGTTGGTATCCGGGCATGCAACGGTGGCCGGCTGCGAATGTTCCTCGACGCCCCTAACATTGCTAATCGGGCAGCAGCATTTCCTCCTCCTCAGCCGCATCCTCGAAGAGTACACGGAAGTCGTTGGTCGGCATCTTGCCATCCATCGCCGTCAGGCAGGCCTCCGCCGCCAGTCGCCATTTGGGGCCACGGTTGGACCACTTCAGTAGTTCCTCGGCGGCAGTGTCGATACGGCTGATCCCAAGGCGGAATCCCGGTCTGTCGGTCTTGACGTAGACAGGCGGGTTGAAACAACGAAGGGGCATCAGGATTCGCGCACGTCGAACGCAACGAAAAGCTCCCGTTTCGTGGCACAATCGACGATCATCGCGACCAACTGGCAGTCCGTCTCATGGAGATAAAGGCCGCGCGCGCGCACTGCTGTAATGGTTGCTTTCACGGAAATGATGGCGCCCGGTGAGGGCCCAAAAGGATCTCTCGAACCAGCTCCTTGGCCGTCGTCTGCGCAGGCCGGACAGGTGTTTGAATGTCCATCCCATCCTCCCAGAGAGACAGAACCTCAATCGTCTATTCTGTGGCGCACTTTTTGAAAAAGACAAGTACCAGAAGCGTACAAAGCGGGTAGTAACGGGCGCGACCTTCTTGGGTCTGTGCGCTGTCATCAGACCATCCATGGGCGCTCATGGTCATCCAAACACAGCGCGGAAGGTCGGCCACCCCGAAGGAAGAATGTGCCTGTTCGGACATACATCGTCCGGAAGATGGTGGGATTACGGTCGCAGGAGCGCGCCGCCAAACTGCGCCCATAAGCGTTCGCACTCTCTCGCCCTTAGGCTCGGCGTCGCCGGTTCGCCGTAGAAGACCATGGCTCGGCGAACGTCGTATCCAGCACCGATGCGTTCGCCACGAATTGAATGGCCATTCCCAAGGTGATGGGAGCGATTTTGGCACCCGCTTTGGTCGTGAGGTCAACCACACCGAACACTTCGCACTGGCACGCCTGCCAGCCAAAACGGCCCTCGAGATGGCACTCTTCACGGCGAGGAGCATTTCGGTCAGTCGTCCGCTGAAACGGCTCTACAAACTCTCAAAAGCAAGGTTTGTTCCCGGTCACGCGGCATCTCCCCAAGTGCCGGTGTTCGGCTGCAAAAACCAAACTGGATCACGCGGCCTTTCTCATACCTGTGTAGTTGATATCAATCTGCTCGACCGGAAGGTCAGGCCGCCTAGCCCAGTTCCTCTCAGCGTCAAGCAGTTCATTCGGCCCAGTCAAGCCGTTCATGAACAGCCTGAGCACGTGCGCAGCTATGCGCTCTCCTCTCTCCGAAGCGAGAGGTACGCCGCGCTCGTTGCAGACCGTGTGACAAACGTGGGCCAGCATCTCAACATCGCTCGGCTCCAAAAATCGGCCCGGATACAACATACCATTTCCTTGTTAGACGATTGCGATGGATGTCCCTTACGCAAGGTCAGCGGCAGCCACAATCAACTATGATAGTGACGTCTCGACGCTGGCAAGAAAGCAGGTCGGTCGCGCTGGCTGGCCACGGGCCGTCTGCTCTGGGCAGCGCGGCGGAACATTAGCGCCCGCTGTAAGTTGGGCGCCAACCCCAACAGGTTCTTCATGGCGCAGGTTCCTTCCTCGAACATTTTGATCCGCAAGCTCCAGACCATCTCGGAACTCGCAGAACCAGATATTGCAATTTTGGGAAATGCCCGGATTGAGGAGAAGCAATATCAGGCCAACGCAGACATTCTGCGCGATGGCGACCAGCCGACGCTTTCGTTTGTTGTTCTTGACGGCATGATAGGCTCGACCAAAATGACAGGCGACGGCAAACGCCAAATCACCTCCTTTTTTGTTCCCGGCGACATTCCCGACCTTCATGGACTGCATCTGTCGGTCATGGATTGCACCTTTACGGCTCTAATGCCCTCTCGGGTGGGCTTCATGCGGCACGACGCTCTTCGCTCTATTTGCGACCAGCACCCTTCGATAACCACAGTGTTTTGGCGCTCGACGCTTGTCGATGCGGCGATCTATCGAGAGTGGGTCACCAACGTCGGAAGACGCGACGCCTATACTGGCATGGCTCATATTTTGTGCGAACTTATTGTCCGCCTCCGCGCAGTCGGCCGCATAGAAGATCATGTGGCCCGCCTTCCGATAACGCAGGCTGCGCTTGGTGATGCGCTCGGCCTTTCCACCGTACACGTGAACCGAGTTCTTCAGGATCTTAGACGCGACGGCCTGATATCCACCGTGGGCTCGCATTTTCATGCAACCGACTGGTCAGGGCTCGTTCGCGCCGGGGATTTTGATGGGATGTATCTGCACCAAAGGGCCGCTGACGTGTTGCGCCAATAGAGGTGTTCCATGGCGAGATATTTCTTTGACAGCAGTGTCCGCGACGAGCTCATAAAAGACGATGAGGGGATCGAATGTGATGGGATCGAGGAAGCATGCCGAGAGGGCATGGACGGGCTCAGAGATTTGGCGCTTGAATTCTTCAAGGACCCCGATGGGCAGCAATTGGCGATCTATGTCAGGGACGAGGCTGGTGAAAGGCTGCTGAGCTTGAGCATCACCCTTCAGGGAAGCTGAGTGGCTTTGAGCTTACCCGGTTTCGCTGTGTAGCCGCGCAGGGGCTCCAGCGTGCGAACCCGCCGTACGCATCGGCGGGGCCTTACGACAGACCGCCGGGACCGTTGTGCCGCAACCAATGAGCCGGTCGGTTTGCGAACGTCAATAGCGCCGAGGAAGGCTAATCGGCGGGTCGCGCGGGACTCATGGTGGTGCGCGGTCTCAGCGCCCAGAAGACCTCGATCACGAGTAGACGCGCGTCTTGCATGGGCCTGGCCTGCGCGAGGCTGTTCTTTGGGCAAGAAAGTGTTAAGACCGGAACATCCGTGCGCGCCCAGGGTTGGATTGCAATCGGGTCGCATCGCGGCCTCCGCAGCCGTTTCGTGTCACCGGCAATGTGGGCGGGACGGGCTGTATTGCTGGCGCGGGGCGCAGGTGCTTGGATCACTGCGGTCTACGTCCGGCATGCTTGGAGCGCTATAATCGAACTTAGAGCGCTATAATCGAACTAGCCGAACGTAATCGGCTTCTGGCTTGCCGTAGGTGCCGTTTGCGCAGGCCGCAAGTCCGCTGCGGTCCCTGATGTGCACTTCGCCACGTCGAGAATAGATGAAACCACGTCCTTCCAGCACTTGCAGCCCAACGGTAACGCCTGGGCGTCTTGCTCCAAGCATGACGGCAAGAAACTCATGGGTGATCGCAAGGCGCTCGCCGTGGACCCGATCGTCACACATTAGGAGCCAGCGCGCCAACCGCTCTTCAAGGTTTGATTTTGCGTTGATCAGGGCCGTATAGCTGGTCTGGATGTGGAAGTAGTGGACATAGCGCAACAGGATACGCCCTCTGGCGCGCGATTGACAGTGAAATGCAACCTGATGCACGGCGGCCCCTCGGCCGCCCAATTACAAATCAGGGGTGTACAAAGTTAAAGGGTTGGAATCGTACAGACTCTGCTCCGTACGAATCTGACTATTTCCTGATCGAGGCAAAAGCGGGCATGATGTGCATCTTGCAAGGATGTCGACATTATCCGGTGGAATAAGGAACCAGCTCTCCCCTTAGGGCTGGATAGCGCCTGCCTTCTCGACTAGCCGCTGTAGCAGCTAGTGGGACTCAGCAATAATGCGGCGCGTTGACGTGATGTTCGGAAAGGATGATGTCAGCCTCAGCGACCGCATGCCGCTGGCGTTGGTGCGCAGCCATAATGAATAGCTAGGGCCGCGTCTTCATCTATCGGGCGGCTCACGCACCAACTCGACCGTGACCTTCACGGTGAATAGGAACTTGCTGGTGTGATCGCGGACATGGATGGCAACCTCTCTGAAAGTGCCGTCCGGCATCCGGTCTTTGGCCATTTCAAGCAACGCTCTTGTTGCCTCATCTTCAGCGGCTTCCCGGCTCGCAATTTCGGTTCCTTCAGGATCGGGAAAGACTTCGCCATCGTCGGTTAAATCAAAGAAGAAGCGGGCCATGCGACCCTAATTCCGAACCCCCAAAAAGGTTTCCTTGTAGCGCTACTTGCTGGTGATCCAATCCACCAGGCCAGTTTCCATCTGCTCGCACCCGGTGAATTCATGTACCAGGCTCGTGGCCAGATCACGCCATTGATACTCAGGCACACCCGTTTGCCTGACCAACTCTCGGAATGCCGAGCGGAGAATGTCGGCGTCAAAGGCGCAGACGGCGACGCTTGCCACGCCCGGATCTTCCCACCCTCGCGCCATGTCATCGTGGTGACGTTGGCGAAGGCGTTTGAGCAGTTCGCGCGATGTCTCGATTGCGCGCCTTGAACGATCCACGTCTTGGCGAAACTTGGCAGTTCCGATCATGGAATTATGCCGAACAAGATAGCCGGTTGCGATTACGCCTTGTGCAACTTCTAAATGCGTTCGAACCATCGCGGCCTCCCTTCCAGCGAAAGGAATTGTTTACCCTGTTGTCCAGCATAACCCCAACGGATTCGCTGTACGTTTTCAACCAATCGGCTATTCGGCGATTGTCGGCCAATTGCTGGGTTCTAGCTCCGGTGAGCGGCACTTCACCTCAAAGTGCCGTGGCGGCCGGCGCAGAGGTGCGCGAACCCTGGCGCCGACCAACAGAATCTGAGCGGTCATGCCTCGCGCTGGTGGAGTATATCGGCCCTTCGGGAACCACAGGGACGCCAAACACAACGACCCGGAGAAGTCGGTGCGCACAGTCACCATTCATTTACAATATTAGCGCAGGCTGAAAATCGGACATGCAGGGTAGCTCGTACATGGCCCTTAGCCCCGGTGAAGACCCAGCGCCAGCGCTTCTGTTTCGCTGCTGGGTAGGCCCTGTCCGCACTCCTGCTTGACTGCGCGACTGCGAGAACAACGCCTCGCGGGTTCCCAATTCCTTGCAAACAGTTAGATCCGGGAGCTAAGTGCGGCATAGGCTGGTAGGGCAGGCGACCAGAGCGATCTTTCGAAGAACGAAGTCGTCCTCTCGCACGAATCGGCTGCTTGAACGTACACTTTCCATAGAAAACTCCCTTCTGACCGCCGAGCAGGTTGCCGCTTCGCAAGTACTCTCAGAGAAAAATATTGGAGGGTCTTGTCCCAGCTTGACGCATCAAGGAACTCAAAGGGGGTGGTCTCTAAGGCGACCCTACGCGACATTAGCGGCTGCTATTGCGTTCGCCAATTCTTCTTCAGTAAACGGCTTGCTGAGAATTTTGATGTCGCGAGTCCCCGGGAGTTCGGCGTAGCCCGTTGCTATAATGACGGGTACGTTCGGCCACTGGACTTTGATCGTATTCGATAGCTGCAGGCCCGTCATCTTCGGCATAGCATGATCCGTTATGACGAGGTCGAACGGCTGCTCCTCCAGCAACCTGAGGGCTGCCGCCGCAGAATGCGCCTCCGCGACAGTATGGCCGAGATCCTCGAGCATTGCCGCGGTATTCAAAAGGACCAGCGCATCGTCATCCACTGCCAGAATCCGCAGCGACGCCGTCTCAATGGCTTCCTCGGCAAGAACATCCGGCCCGCGCGCGACTTCCGAGCTCGCGGTTGCGATCGGCAGCCATAGTTCCGCTGTGGTTCCGGTTCCCCTGGAGCTCTTGAGCACTAGGCGCCCGCCCATTTGTTCTGTCATCCCATGGACCATAGACAGACCGAGACCCGTGCCTTTGCCTACGCCTTTTGTGGTGAAGAACGGTTCTGTCGCCCGAGCTAGTGTTTCTTCGTCCATTCCTTCGCCAGCGTCTGCTACCGAGAGGCAGACGTAGGGGCCCGGGGCCAAGCCAGCCTCTTTGCTTTCGCCGACCTGTTCCATCCGAGTGGAGATGACGATCGTTCCGCCGCCAGGCATCGCGTCCCTGGCATTGACGCACAGATTGAGCAATGCGAGTTCGATTTGACTTTCATCAACCATCACACGATCAAGCGAGAGCGGAAATTTCGTCTCTATGATCGCCCTTGAGCCCAGCGATCGTTCCAAGAGATCCTTCATTCCGTGTATGAGCCCTATCAAATCGACAGGCTTTGGATCGAGTTGCTGCCGCCGGGCAAAGGCCAGCATGCGCTGCGTCAAGGACGCTCCCCGTCGCGCGCCGAGCACCGCGTTGTCGAGAAGACGCAGCAATTGTGGATCGTCGGGAAGCCGTTTGCGGAGCAGCTCAAGACTACCCAGAATCGCCATCAGCAAATTATTGAAATCGTGAGCGACGCCGCCCGTCAGTTTGCCGATCGCATCCATTTTTTGGGAGTGGAAAAGGGCCTCACGTGCCTGATCCAAGGACTCCTGCGCCTTCTTCCGCTCCGTAATGTCGCGTGTGATCTTCGCGAACCCCAGGAGTTCGCCATCCTCGTGCCGAATGGCGTCGATGACCACGTGCGACCAGAACGCAGTGCCGTCTTTGCGTATACGCCAGCCTTCGCGCTCAACTCGCCCTTCACGGGCGGCGATCTCCAGGGCACTTTGCGGACGGCCTCGCTCGCGATCCTCGGGCGTGTAGAATTGAGAAAAGTGCTTGCCGATTATTTCGTCGGCCGAGTAACCTTTGATGCGTTCTGCACCCGAGTTCCAGCTCGTGATTACGCCTTCAGGATCAAGCATGTAGATCGCGTAGTCTGTCACGCCCTGAACCAGACGCTGGAACTGCTCCTGATTTTTCCGGATTTCCTCCTCCGCTTTCTTGCGCTCGGTAAGATCACGGGTGACTTTGGCGAAGCCGGTTAGTTTGCCGCTTGGATCGAGTATAGGATCCACCACAACGTGAGCCCAGAAAGGAGTCCCGTCGCGACGAACCCTCCAGCCCTCGGTCACAAATTTGCCATCGCGGACTGCTGTCTCCAGAGTCCGCGATGGAAGACCAGCTTCGCGATCCTCCTCCGTGTAGAAGCACGAGAAATGCTGACCGATGATCTCGCTGGCGGAATAGCCTTTGAACCGCTCGGCCCCCGCGTTCCAACTCGTCACGGTTCCCGAACGGTCCAACATATAGATCGCATAATCAGTAACGGCCTCGACGAGAACGCGGTAGCGATCCTCATCGGCTTTATCGACGGTTCCTTGAATCATACCCCATCCGTTCATTTGTTAACTCTGTGAAACTGCTGGCGTCTTGGATGGTTCCACAGACGATGGGAAGGCGTGCGCGCTGTGGCACAGGCCGTGACTGCCGTGGCCTGCAACGAGCTACTTGCCTGACGGGGGCGCGGCCATTACAGAAATTGGAATTTCAGATACCGGGCCGGGCCGCCGATCGCTCCACCCAGTTCTACTTCGAACCTGTGATACTGGCGGCTTGCGATTCCTGTTTGGAGACGATGGCGGAATGACCGAGCGAAAGAAGCAGCCCGTTGTAAGTTCCGGCATTGCCGGCTTGGACGAAATTCTTCGCGGTGGATTGCCCGCTTCAAATTTCTATATCGTGCAAGGCGATCCAGGCGCAGGCAAGACGACGGCGGCGTTGCAATTCCTGCGCGCTGGTGTGGCAGCCGGTGAACGCTGCATCTATGTCAGCCTTTCGCAAACCGCCGCCGAACTGCAAGCGATTGCGTCCTCACACGGCTGGACGCTTGATGGCATCCGCGTTGAGGAATTGTCCGCTTCGGAGACCCTGAGCGGAGCGGCCGATCAGACGATTTTCCAGACTGCGGACCTTCGATTGGATGAGACGCGCAAGGCGATTGAACGCGCGATTGAAGAACACAAGCCACACAGGCTTGTTTATGACTCGCTGCTCGAGATCCGGCTGATTACCGGCGACACACCGAGGTTCCGGCGCGAGCTGATTGGTTTCAAGGCCTTCCTGGCCAAGCGGGGCATTGTGGCGGTGTTGCTCGACACCCAGACCAGCGGAGGCGATCACAATGGCGAGGAAATCGAGGGCATTGCCCACGGCGTGATCCGGCTTGATAAATCTCTCGAGGACTACGGCGGCGTGCGGCGGCGTATTGAAGTCAGCAAACTGCGCGGTGTGCCGTTTGCAGACGGTTATCACGATATGGCTATTCGCGAAGGCGAAGGCGTTGTGGTTTTTCCGAGGATTGTGCCCGGGTCGCCTGCCGAAGTGACCAAGCCGCAGCTGATCAAGTCAGGGGTAGACGCTCTCGACGAGATGTTCGGCGGCGGCCAGGAATCGGGAACCATAACGCTCGTGATTGGTCAGTCGGGGACAGGCAAGTCGACGATGTCGTCGCTTTACGCCACTGCCGCGCTTCAGCGGGGCGAAAGCGTGGCCCTGTTCCTGTTTGAGGAGCGGCTGGAGACTTTCTTTCGCCGGTCCGAAGGCCTTGGGATGGATCTTCGGCAGTTCTACAGGGATGGCCAACTCGTCATCTACGATTTTAGTCCAAACGAAATCTCGCCCGGAGAGTTCGGCCAGATTGTGCAGCAAGTCGTCAGTCGCAACAATACCCGGGTAGTCGTGATTGACAGCTTCACCGGCTATCTGAATTCTCTTCCCCACCGGGAAAAGGCGGTGCTGGACATCCAGTCTCTCCTGAAACATCTCGCTCGCGCTGACGTGCTAACCATGCTCATTGTCGCCCAGCATGGTTTGCTCGGGCAGAATGTTGGGATCGACGTGGACGTCAGTTTTCTCGGCGACACCGTGCTTCTGCTGCGCATGTCCGAGCATGAAGGCCGTCTGAGGCGCAATATCACGGTCGTCAAGAAACGCCACGGTCCCCACGATCTCGATGTCCGGGAACTGTTCATCGCGAGTTCCGGCGTTTCCGTGGTTGCCTACAATCCTCTGCCCGAGACGTGAGCGACGTCGAGCGAAACGGGCTGGGAACACTGGATTGGGTGCTCATTTTGGCGCCTTACCGCAAGGATGCTGGTTACACCGCCTCCCTGCTGCAGGAACGTGGTTTACGGGCTCGAGCGGCGAGCCCCGAGGACTTAGAGGGATTGCTTGCACTGTCCCCTGGAGTGCTGGTTGTTACCCATGAAGCCTTAAATCCTCAGGCTATCGCAACAGTTGAAAGTTTCCTTCAGTCGCAGCCGAATTGGTCGGAAATCCCAATCGTTGTTTTGTTGGACCGTGGGGCACAGCAGTCACGCATCCAAGCGGCGCTGAGTGCTGCCTGGCCACGTTCACGTCAGATATACTATCAGCGTCCAGTGGCTGCGCTCGAACTAATAAGCGGAATCCAGTCGGCACTCCTCACCAGAATTCGCCAGCGCGACGTGCGTGACTATCTTGAGCGGGAGACGGAACTCCGCCTTGAACTAAATCATCGAGTGAAAAACATCCTGGCGACCGTCATATCCATCTTCGATATGACCAGGCGCGGTGCGATCTCGGCAGAAGGGCTTGCAGAAGACTTCAAAGGGCGATTGAGAGCCTTGTCGGATGTTCATTCTGCAGTTTTTGCTGCCGGTGGCGAGACCGTGGCCTTAACGGATGTCGCAAAATCGGTCCTCGCGCCATACCTTTCCAAGCAACAAACTGCCATCACGATCGACGGACCCGAGGTGCTGCTTTCGCGCGATGCCGGTACAACTCTCGCCCTCTCGCTTCATGAACTAGCAACAAACGCCATTAAATATGGCGGCTTGTCCCGCCCCGAAGGCAGGATACGATTGGAATGGAATATAACGGCGAGTTCGGAACCAGTGCTGACGCTGAGATGGATCGAATCAGGAGGACCGTCGGTAGTTCAACCCTCGCGAGTAGGGTATGGAACACGCTATATGCGCGCCGCATTGACCAGCCTATTTGGAGAGGCTCCAGATCTTGTTTTCGCGTCGGATGGCCTGCGTTTCTCTATTCGCGGCCTACTGTCCCGCCTTGCACCCGATGAACGGCTAGGCTGATCGCGGCAGCGCCTACAATTTGGGCAGCGGAAATTCTAAGGTCGGTTGAGACCGGTGACCACTCCCTTGGCATTCAACGACCGCGCAATCTGAAGCTCGGTCCGACCAGCCTTCACGTATTCATGGTAGATCCAGCGCACCGTCGCAATTTCATCAGGTGGTCCATGCACGAGGATGCCCCGATCCGTCTGGAGGCCCTTGTACTCTTTGAGAGCGAGCATGGTCTTTGTGCGCCCAAGCTGGTCGATGAACCGGCGCCTCAGGCCCAGGCCGGCCGACCCTCCCTGCCGGTATCACCATTCGAACGAGCCTGCACTGGCCGGCAAACACCTTGACCGACAACACCCGGCTGTGCTCGGCACGCCATCGTGCGCTTTATCGCCTTGAGCAGGTCTGATCCGATGCTGCCATCGTTTGCGAACTGTTCGCCAAAATATTCAATTCAACGCCGGCAACACGACACCGATACTCGTACGACGCACTCTCATCGGGGTTCGGGAATCGCCCCCAGCGGCTCACATCGTAGACGATGACGATTCGAAATCCGCGTTCTTCGTTTCGACATCCGCCAACAGCCTTTGCTTCGAGGTTCAAGCGCTGCGACCGGCGTCCTCGTATGTGGCCACGGTGTCGTAGTTCATCGCATCCGCGAATTCACGGATTGCATCCTTCTGATTGTCGATCGAATAGCTCTGGTGGTCGGTGGACATTCGCAGGTATTGAGCTGCGCGCACGCGCTGTGCGTTCTCAGCAGGTCGACGGACCGTGTGCGCCTGTTCCATCATTTAGCGCCTGGAAGGCAGATTGAACGTCCGCTTGAACCGGACGATCCTAGCGGTATGAGGCTTCAATCTCGTTACACAATGATCGACACTTTGTACCGAATGGGACTTGTCGCCATAAAACGAGAAGCGAGGAAAATAGCAGGCAGGCTTCTATCAACACCCGAGAAACCATGTCTTTTATCGTGACGGCTCGTGCCCCCGTTCCGCCGCATTGCAGCCGCAGGTGGCAAGCCATAGGGATATCAAGCCTTCAAGGGAGACCTTACATGAACGTTCACAAAGTCATAGCCGCCGTGCTGATGACCGCGGCACTGGCCGGGTGCGCGCAGACCGAAGGCCAGCAGCGGGCCGGAACTGGCGCTCTGATCGGCGGCGCTGGCGGCGCCCTCGTCGGTCAGGCCATCGGCGGCAACACCGAAAGCACGCTCATCGGCGCTGCCGGCGGCGCCCTGCTCGGCGCCGTCGTCGGCTCGGCCACTACGCCGCAGCGTCGCGGCGAACAGATGTGCCGCTACCAGGACCGCCGCGGCCGCATCTACACGGCGCCGTGCGACGACAGGTACTACAACGGCGATTATTAAGCAGGGTTAGTCTGCTCATCCGTTGTCTGAGTGGGAAATGGGAACGGAAGCTCCACTGTGGGGCGGTGGCCCTGCTGGTACATTGTTTCTGGTCGCGCCGCCGGCGGCGGCGCTGCGTTGTCATCTTTTGCCCATAACATAGTGCTACCAGCAAGGACGGCGGGTCTCTGGAGGTCGTGATGACTGAGAGCCTTGCCGGCACCCTGAAGAGCCGTGGCAAACAGGCAGCCAAGCGGCTGCTTGGCTATGATTCCCGCAACTGGCTGCGTATCCGCCAGATCGAGGCTTTCAGCCTCTTTCTCGAAGCCAGCAACCGTAAATCCTCCGACGTGATCGAGATCTCGCCCGGCTGGAACCGCTATTGGCGCACAATGTGCTCCAACTACCGCTCTGTCGACTTCCCCGCCTTCGACATCTGCAACGACCGCACCGATGAGCAGTATTCGATCGTCATCGCCGACCAGGTGCTGGAACACGTGCAGCGTCCGCAGGCGGCGGTGCGGAACATCCACGCCATGACCCGACCCGGCGGTTGGGCGATGGTGGCAACGCCCTTCCTGTTTCGCGTGCACGCCAGACCGCACGACTACAACAGATGGACGCCCGCCGGACTCAAGCAGCTGATGGTGGACGGCGGCTTCCCCGAAGCCAACGTCAAGGTCCACGGCTGGGGCAACAAGGCCTGCGCCAGGGCCCATATCGGTGGCCCTGTTCGCGCCTACGGCCTGTGGCGGGATCTCAGTAACGACGAGGAATACCCGCTGATGGTCTGGGCGTTCGCTAAGAAGGGGTGAGTGGCGGAAGCCGCGCTCCATCCCGGTCATAGCCAGGGTGTCTGGCTGGACACTTGACCGGATCCGCCGCCAGTGACCTACTTCGAAATCCGAGGAGCCGTTCGCGAATGGACATTCGAGCCACATTGACGGAGCTTTGCGAGGCCTTCAATGCGCACGATCTGGACCGCATCATGGCGTTCTTTGCCGACGACTGCGTTCTGGAGATGCCAAGGGGGGCCGAGCCTTGGGGAACGCGCTGCGAGGGCAAGCGCAGCGTACGAGACGCGCTAGCGACACGCTTTGAGGGTTTGCCCGATGTGCATTACGGCAGTGGACAGCACTTTGCGGACGAGGCTGCCAACACCGGCATGTCGAAATGGACCCTCACCGGCACCACCCGCGAGGGCGTCAAAAAGGAAGTTCGAGGTTGCGATTTCTACACATTTCGTGACGGAAAGGTGATCCGCAAGGACTCATACTGGAAGATCGTGGAGTAGGGGGTTGGCATTCCTGTCGGATCTTTTCGTTGTCCCGCATTCCAAAACAGGTGGATTACGCGATGCGCGTTTGCATCGCTGCACTCGCCGACGAAATGCCAACCTCAGAATTCCGGAACGTATTCAAAGTAGCTGCCAAGGATGAAACCACCTCCAGCTATTCCATGTCCGGCACGTCGCCACCCGCAAACAGAGTCGTCGGCTCGCCATAAGCCACCGAAGGGTTACCCTCGCGCGACCACGCAATGAGGCCAGCATGCTTGCCGGTTGCAGGTCGCCGGTCTCATGACGGTGGAAGGCCGTGACCACGATCAGCCTGGTGCTTTCTGTTGGGAGAGTAAACTATTCAACCTGGAGGGTGTTTTTCCGCTGACCAACAGCCGGTTGAAGTTGAACGGCGCAGGGGGAAGCATCTCTGTCATCTCGAATAGAGGCACAGGGCCTTCCGGGTCCGGTGCTTTCTGCTTGGCCTTCAGGTCCGTGATCTCCTCGTCGCGCCGCGCAATCCGGCTTTCCAGATTGGCAATGCGCTCCGCAAGGAAATAGCGCCCCACGGCAAATCCGCCGGCGCCGAACAATGCGGCAGACGTAGCAAAGGCCAACGGGTTAGCCGCCACCAGCGCAGAGTTGCTTTGTATGAAAGCGATAAGGTCATGCATGGCTAAAAAGCTCTCCTGTCACGCCGGGAACGATTCAACCTGCCGAGGTCGCGCGAGGGGTCGCAATACCAAGTCTCCTCCGATCAGTTTATGGGCAACTTCGTTTCCCGGCCTCGCCCTGCCGTGCGGAGCGCCGCGAGTGCGTCAGCACAAGCTGCCTCGGAGGTCGTTCCGTTCATCCGCGCTATCCTAGCCGTAGGGCGGGACTTCGCAATGTCCACGCCGGTCATCCTACAACAGGGGGCGTATCGTCGTAGCCAATGGAACCTATCCCCGGATGCCTGGGCTATGGCGAGTATCTGAGTCTCTGGCTCGCGGTTGTAGGCCATCAGCGCCTTCACGGTCTCAAGCGGGCTTTCGTAGCGGGCGACAAGCTTCACGGCTTCAGAGTGCAACTCGGCTTTGACCTCGGCATCGAAGTACATCGTTCCCATCGCGGTTCCTCCTAGCGTGTCGCACGCGTGATGGAGGGAGCACATCAAGTCGCTCCTAAGTTCGCCGTTGAGCAGGTTCATCCCTTTGAGCGCCTTACGTGATGATCGGCATGAGCATGGCAGTTGGCCTTTCCGGCAGGCTCGGGAAGTGAACAGAACGGGAACATAAATGTCAAGCAAGAATTGACTCGGGCGAGGGGTCAATTCCTATTTTTGGCCATGCCGGACGCGGCAGAACTCGGTCGGCTATGTCCTGGCATGCTGCAAGCCACCCTCAAGGCGCGGCTCCACTCGGTCCTTAACCCCTAGGCCGGTTGAGCATTGAAGCCAACGTGCCCGCGTTCGACGTCCCCGTGCCTTTTACCTCGGAGGCGGCCAGTGGATCGAGCCCAGCAGGGAGTCGTCGAGGATCAATAAACCGAAAGCAGCATTCCGCCAATTTCCCAGCCGATGAATGCTCGCGGCGGGAAGCGGCCGGTCGCTGCAGCCCAGGCGCGCTTCACTCCTCCCGGAATGCTCGCTGGATCTGATCGGCCAGGGGCTTGACGAGATAGGACAGCATCGTGCGGCTGCTGGTCGTGAAGAACACCTCGACCGGCATGCCGGGCGCCAGGGTCAGTCTTTTGAGTCTGGCAAGTTCCGTGCGCGGCAAAACGATATGCACGGTGTAATAACCGGCGCCGGTGCGCTCGTCGGTGCTGAGATCGGCGGAGATCTTGCTGACGCTTCCGTTGAGTTCAGGCGTGGTCCGCTGATTGAAGGCCGAAAGCCGCAGCGTCGCCTCCTGCCCCTGTTTCAGCTGATCGATGTCCTGTGGAGCGACACGGGCTTCGACGGTCAGTCGGTCCGCGACCGGCACGATGAGCATGACCGGTTCGCCCGCAGTGATGACACCCCCAATCGTATGTACGGCAAGCTGAAGGACGACGCCGGCCTGCGGGCTTCGAATGTCGATGCGCTTGAGCTGGTCCTCGGCCGATACCTTGCGTTCGACTAGCTCCGAGAGTTTTGCCTGGACCTCACGCAGCTCCGTGGCGACTTCGCTGCGCAGATCCTGATCGATCTGGATGATCTGCAGGCGGATTTCCGACGTGTGACCTTTCGACTGCGCTATCGCCGCGATCAACTGCCCGTGTTCAGCCTCCAGCCGCACGGCCTCGCGCTCGAGCGCGGTGATGCGATCGATCGAGACCAGCTTGCGCTCCCATAATGTGCGCATGCCCGCGAGCTCGGTTCCGATCAGCTTGATTTCCTGGCTCTTGGCGTCCTTTTGCTCGGTCAGGCCGGAGACTTCTTCGGCGAGCTGGGAGATACGTTCCGCCAACTGCGCCTTCTGGCCAGCGCGTGCCTGCCGGCGGAACTCGAAGAGCGACTGCTCTCCGGCCATTGTTCCGCTGACATCCGGATCGTCCCGCCGAGACATCAGCGACGGCGGAAAACCGATGGCGTCCGCACCATCGCGCTCGGCCTTGAGACGTGCCAGGCGGGCATCGAGTTCATCCGCGCTCTTGGTGACAATGGCCAGATTGGCGCGGGTGACGGTTTCATCCAGATGAATCAGAACCTGTCCCGCTTGCACGGCATCGCCTTCGCGCACGAAGATTTGGCCGACCACGCCGCCCGTCGGATGCTGCACCTTTTTGACACTGGAATCGACAACCAGCTTTCCCGATCCAATGACCGCGCCAGAGAGGTCGATCACGGCGGCAAGGCTGCCCGCTCCACCGACCAGTAGGATGGAGGTCGCAATGCCGCCAAGCAGATAACGTCGAATGGCCCGGTCGATCACCGATGTCGCCCTCTCCGGCATCAGAGCGCCGCCTCTTCAGGACTTGGGACAACTTTCAACGGAACGCTGATGGGACGGGTCACATTGGTCATGATCTCATTCTTCGGGCCAAAGGCCTGAATGCTGCCGTTCGTCATGACAAGGATCTGGTCAAGACTTTGCAATGCACTCGGGCGATGCGCCACCACGATGGCCATGCCGCCTCTGTCGCGCACGCCTTGGATCGCCGCCGTCAAGGCGGCTTCGCCATCGGCATCGAGATTGGAATTCGGCTCGTCGAGTATGACAAGAAACGGATCGCCATAGAGAGCACGCGCCAAAGCGACCCTCTGTCGCTGGCCCGCCGAAAGCGCCGACCCGGCCTCGCCAATGCGCGTTTCATAACCTTCAGGCAGGTGAACCACCAGATCATGAACACCGGCGGCGCGCGCAGCGGTCAGTATTTTGTCCGAGGGGGGCCGGGGTTCGAAGCGAGCTATGTTCTCGGCAATGGTGCCGTCGAACAGCTCGACATCCTGCGGCAGATAACCGACATGCTTGCCGAGGTCTTCCGACGACCACTGGTCGAGCGTCGCACCGTCGAGCCTGACGGTACCGCGCACTGGCAGCCAGACGCCGGCGATGGCTCTGACGAGCGAGGATTTTCCCGAAGCGCTCGGACCGATGATGCCGAGGCCGGCGCCCTTCTCCAGCACGAAGCCCGCATCCTGGACGACAAGGCGGCGCTCGCCCGGCGGCGCCACACTGATGCGCTCTACCGAGAGGCGAAACGACGGCGGCGGCAGCGAGACAGTTGTTGCAGCCTCGGGCAGCAGCCCCAGAAGGTGGGTGAGGCGGGCCCCGGCCTGGCGGGCGCTGACGAAGCTCTTCCAATGCACGATCGCGAGTTCAATCGGTGCCAGCGCCCGGCTCATTATGATCGAGCTGGCAATCATGATGCCTCCTGTTGCCTCCTGATGGATGACGAGCCAGGCGCCGATCGCCAGGATGCCGGATTGAAGCATCATGCGCACGACTTTCGAAATCGTTCCGAGCGTCCCCGCCAAATCGCTCGCCTTGGCATTCGTCTTGAGATAGTCGTCGTTGACGGCAGACCAGCGATCGGCAATGCGTGGGCCAAAACCCATTGCCTGAAGCACCTCGACGTTGCGGCGTGTCGCTTCCGCCAGCGTGTTGCGCGAAGCGGCCTGGCTGTTAGCACGTTTCGCCGTCTCCCTCGTGCGTAGTTCCGCCAGTAAGGTCAGGGCAAACAGAATGATGGCGCCCAAGAGCGCGGTCATGCCGATCCAGAAATGGAACAGGAAACAGATTGCGAGATAAAGCGGCATCCAGGGCAGGTCGAACAGCGCGGTCGGCCCAGCGCTCGACAGGAACGATCGGACCTGATCGAGGTCCCGCAATGACTGCAAGCCATCGCCGGGAAGCTTCGTGCGCAACGGCAGACGCATCAGTGCGGTGTAGACCTGCCCGCTGAGCCGCGCATCGAGCGCCATGCCGATACGCACCAGCAGCCGCGATCGGATCAGCTCAAGAACGCCCTGGAAGAGGAACAGCGTGCCCGCAAACACGCAAAGGCCGACAAGCGTCGGCACGCTGCGGCCGGGGATGACGCGATCGTAGACCTGCAGCATGAAGAACGAGCCGGTCAGCGCCAGGACATTGACGACCCCGCTCATCAAGGCGATGCCGGCGAATGCCCGCCGAAAGGAAGCCAATACGGCCGTGAGCGTTGTTCGCGGCGGCTCAGAAGGGCGGGAGTGAGACATCGTCCTTCACCTCGGGCCTAGTGCGGCGGCAAGCGGCAATGAACGCGTTCGAGACCAGTTGGTGAAGGATGTCGGTTTCACTCCATCTTCCAGCATGGCACCTAGATGAACCATTCATTCAGCGCGTAGGCATGAACATAGTCGACGTGCATTTCAGAAGGGGTGGCAAGCCCGTCGGCGGGCGCTCCCGCCATGCCGCCGACAGCCTGGTCGACCAGCATATACATTGGCTTGTGCATGTCGGCAGGCGTTGGTGCGCGGGCAACTTCGACATCGTCGAAATACCAGACCAGTTCGCTTGGGGTCCAAAGCACCCCATATTTGTGGAACCCTGCGGTATCCGCTGCGTATACGGTCGAGGTCACTTTTGTATGCGACCCCGTCGCGCTCGAGTGGCTGGTCAGGGTGAGCTTGTTGGGATCCTGGCCGATCATCTCCACTGCGTCCAGTTCCGGCGGCCAGGAGCCATCCGCCGGAAGAAGCCAGAAGGCCGGCCATGCACCCTGCTTTTCGGGCATGTCGGCTCGAATTTCGAAATAGCCGTAGGTCTGTGCGAAGGAATGGTAGGTCGTCAGCAGACCTGACGTGTAATCATAGTTGTTTATGTAGGGCTTGATCGCATCGGGAGCCCGGGCGGCCGTAATGGTGAGAACACCGTCCTGTACGCTGAACGGGTTGACCGAACTCGTGGGGGCGTAGCTGGTGTCGATATACCACTGAAGCTCGCTGTTGGTGGTGAGCGAGCTGCCGTTCGGAGCACCCCACCAGAAGTTCGTATCCCAGGTCCCGCTAGAACCGCTGTGCAGGTTCAACGTATTGAACTCGTCCGAGAAGGTGAGCGTCAGATGCGACTTGTCCAGGGCGAGATCGAACTGGTTGGCGCTGAACTGGTCGATGGTCTTGTTCTCGAAGACGAGAAACTCGGTTGGCGACAGGGTAAGTCGGACGTTCGATCCCGACTGCACCATGTTGGCGTGCACCTGGTCGAAAGAGAGGAAGCCGTAGCCTCCGACGCGCACGGTGTCGTCGGCGCCGAAGTCGAGAATAAGGTCGCTGCCATTGCCTGGTTTGACGACGAAAATGTCAGCGCCGGAGCCACCCTTGAGAACGTCGTCGCCCTTCAAGCCGTCGAGCGTCTGCTGGCCGGAACCGCCGACGACGATATTGTTCAATGCGTTTCCGAAGGCATATTGTTTATCGCCGGTGACCGTCAGATTCTCAAAATTCGCCGGCAGCCTGTAGCTCATCCAGGTCGAGATCGTATCGATGCCCTCGTTGGGCAGCTCCGCCGCTTTGTTTTTCGCGGAGTACAGGTAGTAGATATCGTCGCCCTGGCCGCCATACATCGTAACGCTGACGCTGCCGTCGCCATACAGCGAATCGTTGTAGATGCTGCCGTAGAGGGCCGGGCTCGAATTCGTCGCCGAGTACCACCTTGCGGAGGACCCACTATAGGGGAGCGGAACGCCCTTGGCATTGGTTACGGCGGCCATTTTGCTTGCAGCTCCGTTGGTTTGTTCCAAGCCCTAACACGATGCAAGGCAAAAGGAGCCGATAGGTTTTGTCTTCAAACTCAGGAGGGTTATCAAAACGTAAATGCCCGAGGGGCAGGACGCGTCCGTCAGGCGAAGCTGGCTTGAGCGTGAAGTGGGGCGACTGGGGCCGGTTGGGCGAAGAGCGCGCACCAACGAGAATGCTGCCGAACGTGGCAGGCTTCTGAGCGGAACCTTGGACCCGAATCGCAAGTTTGGCGGGACACCCGCGAGAGCCCTGCCCATCGGGCGCGGATGCGGGACCTTCCCCCTAGCCGCCGAACGCTTGCGGCCATTCCTCGCAGATCAGAGGCCGAGGGTCTGACCCGTTTCCATCTGAAGGAAATCTGCCGACGAATTCCGCAACACCGAGTTCTGGAACGCGTCGAGGGCAGAGCCGTGGGTGATATCGACCAGCACGGCCGCTGCGGCTTCAACCTTATCGGCCGCTTCGTCTACCTTGTCGAAACGCATCAGCATTCGATCGTGGAGCATCGACAACCGCGTGGCGTGGTAAAGCACGCTGCGCTTATGGTAATCCGAGTCCAGCGGCTCAAACAGTATTGTCATGACGGCAACTCCTCGCCATTTCATGTCCATTCGGGGGTGATTTGGAGGCCGCCCGCGTATAGATATTGGTCTGGCGCTCCCGAGGCCTCCGTCACGCGCTGTTGAGCTGCCCGGACCCTGCAGCACAGGGCGATATTCACCACGCCATTTTTCCTGTCCGTTTCTTCCTTTGCGCGCCTCAACGATTTCTCAGCACGTTTGAAGCGCAACCTTGAACTGCCAAGTTTCAAGAATTTCAGCCATCGTTCCGCTTCCTATGCGGTTGCTTCCCTCGGCTGATAATTACGGCTGTTCTGTTTGGTTCCGGCCAATCGCGACCGGCTCCCAGATTTTACAGAGCCAGGCCGATCTGGCGCTGCCGATTTAAATCTCTCCGGCAATGGGCTTGAGCGCATCTTCTGTCTCAGGCTCCAGCGGGACGCCGGCGACGTTCCGGAGCATCAAAGCGGCGCGCTGAAGGACGGACTGCAAATCCGCCCCGGATATATCCGCGATGCGATCGACCGCGCTTCAACCTCTTCCGCGATAAATAGGCGCGCCGATGATCATTCCTTCGACCATGTCCTCTCCGAGGAGGTTTCAGCTTGTTGGGAATGGCATGTGCTGGCCAAGTGGTCTATCTCACGCACCACCAGAACCTGTGCGAAATTGCCAGGACGGTTGTGCACGGCGTGACGGCCACGAACTCGGATAGCGATCCAGGGGCCGCTGGAGGTCAAAAAATTGCGCCGTTCGCAACCGCGGTGGAGGTAGGTCCGGAGAGCCAAAAACGTCGGCTGCGGTCGAATGAACAGCCGCCTTGTGTGCATGCGTTATGAACCATCGGATCGATCTTTGAATGAGCAAACTGGCCAAAAGGCGCGCATTGCTGCTCCTCAATCCAAAGGCGCGGCGCGGCCAGGAGCTGATCGCCCCGATTGTGGAGCGGCTGGAGCGCGGCCGGCTTTCTGTCACTGTCGAAAAGTTCGAGGCGTTGCCGGAGATCGCTCGTGACATCGTTCGCTTGCGCCAAACGGCGGACCTTGTGGTCGTGTGCGGTGGCGATGGTTCGTTGTCGGCGGCGGCGATGGCTGTAGTGGAAAGCCGCCTGCCGATGGGCATTATTCCTATGGGAACGGCTAATGACCTCGCTCGCACACTCGACATCCCTATGGACCTTCTGCAGGCCGCTGACGTGATCGTGCGGGGCCGACTCCGGCAGATCGATATCGGCACGGTCAATGGCAATGCCTTCTTCAACGTTGCGAGTATCGGACTCAGCACTGAATTGGCGAAGGGTCTGGATCCCACTTTGAAGAAGCGTTTCGGCAGGCTCGGCTATGCGCTGGCGGCGGTGAAAGTGTTGACGCGGGCCACGCGATTCCACGCGAAGATTATTGAGAAAGGCGCGTCGACCGACGTCGAAACCTACCAGATTGCGGTGGGAAACGGTCGCCATTACGGCGGCGGCAACGTGGTGGAAGAGACGGCCGAGATCGATGACGGACATCTCGATCTTTATAGCTTGGAAATGACGAACCTCTGGAAGCTGGCGCTGATGCTCCGCTCCTTCCGGTCTGGAAGGCATGGCGCCTGGCGAGAGGTGCGCACGGCTAGGTGCGTCGAGTTCGACATCGAGACGGAGAAGCCGATGCCGGTCAACACCGATGGTGAGATCGTCACCTCGACACCAGCCCATTTCAAGGTCCATCCAAAGGCGATCTCGGTCTTCGCGCCTCCGCCCGTCGACGACGCTGACCTCCACTAGGCAAGCAATTTGGCCCCACGATCGTCCCGAGGTCATCAAAACGGCGACAACGACCGGTCCATACGAGAAGCGGCGAGCTCGACAAATTATGATTTCCTTGGTCTGTTGCTAGCAGGTCGACATGCGCGACTTGGGGCCGTGGCCGCTTGGCACGACCGGCCTGAAAAGAGTCCTTGGCCGGAGCTTTGCGTCATGAGCCGGAATGCAAACGGTTGCTGCGGCTCGTTACAACGCGCCTTGGCAAAGGTGCCGAACGCGGCCCTTAGGCGTTCCCGAAGGCTGGTTCAAAATGAACTGATATGTGATGCAGGCAAAGGATTGTTGCCCTTTGCCGTTCGAATATTAGCAACCTCTTGACGACCGCCGGCCGCGCTCCAGAATCTCTCACATGGCGCAGAGACAGACTGGCATCGACTTTGGGCTCGAGGTGACGGCAGGCGGCGTCACTCATCTGGAACTGCGCGACGACCGTCGGGCAAGCAACGCGCCGGAGAAGGCAAAGGCGCCGGGCCACGCCACGCCGGTCGACTATGAAGCTGGCAAGGCCACGGTCGGCGGTTTGGTCACAGTCGAAGCGGGCTCCCATCAGGGGATGGAAACGCGCCGCGCCGGTGCTTCGCGATGAGAAAATCCGGGACTGACAATCTCGTCCCGGCCATCAAGAGCCCCGGCGATGCGCCGTCGATGAAGGGCGCAGAGCAGTTCGAGATTTTCCCCGACTACGGCCCGAGGATCAACAGGCGCCACATGGTAGCGGCAGCGGTGGTGGCAGTCCCGCTCCTGTTCGGTTTCACTGGCCTTGCCATCCGTTATGCCGCTGTTGCTTCAACATTGGCAGAGCCAGGCTTCGAGGCTTATGCTCGTGCGCTCTGCCGATGGGATTGCCACTGGTATGTGGATATTTCCGAACGCGGCTACGAGCGCTTTCCCATCCCGAACCAAAGCAATGTCGGACGATGGGGCTTCTTTCCATTCTACCCGTTGCTGGTAGCGGTGATCCGAGCGATTTTTCCTTTCCCCACGATAGTGGTCGCAACCGTCGCTTCACTTGCATGCAGCTACGCCGCATGTCTGGTGGCATGGCCGCTGCTGAAGAAGAACATGCAGGCCTATGTGCTGTACTGCGCTTTTTTGCTTAGTGGCCCGTTCTCCTTCCACTTCACCACTTTCCTTTCCGAACCTCTTTTCGTGCTCCTGACCTCGAGCGTTTTCCTGGCACTCAAACGCTCCAGCTATCCCGCCGCTGGCATCTCGTCAGCGCTCCTCTCGGCAACGCGGCTTGTTGGGGTCCTTGTCGTCTTTGCGACCGTCATTGAAATGTTCCAACAGCATCGGAAAGGGGGCGGCTCACCACTCTCCTTTCCTCGTTGGGTGCTCGGTCGGCCGGATCTGCTCGTCGCTATCTTGATCTCGCCTGCCGGCTTGTTCGCTTACATCCTGTTTTTGTATGTCACTGTCGGCGACGGCTTTGCGTTCCTGCACGTCCAACGCGCCTTTGGACGAGTGGCTGGGAACCCGATCCTGTTTCTGTGGGACGGCCTCTCAGCGTTTCCCAAGACCGGGTGGCTGCCCACGGCGCCGCAATGGAGTGCGCTCGCGGCAATCGCCGGGCTGGCGCTATCAGTCGTGCTGATGGCTCGCAAGCAATATGGCGCTGGTATCTTTTGCGCGATCAGCATTGTCGTGCCATTGATTACGAATCTGGCCTCCATGGTCAGATACGTCATTGGGCTTGCGCCTCTGATACTGTTGATGGCGTTCTTGCTGTCGGCATCGAAACTGACCTGGATAGCCGCTTTGTTTCTCTTTCTGGTCGCCTGCTATTTCATGACAGTGGCATGGATTGGGGGCTACCTTGCTTTGGTCTGACGTCGGCAACCCCTACGCACGCGCGATCTCGCTTGGGTGTTACGCGCTCGCCGCGGCTTTGGCCGTGTCAGAAATCCTCATCCTTGCGCTGGCTCTCCATCCGAATGTCCACCCCGACTATCGGGCCTATTACATCGACCGCACGACAACCTGCCTCAACCGCGATACCGTTGGCATCTACTCACTCGGCCAGACAG
>NZ_RZQT01000052.1:0-42083 GCF_003998485.1 Mesorhizobium sp. M7A.F.Ca.CA.001.04.2.1 | reverse complement strand
CGCTAGGGCTGCTCGGTATTTCGATGCCGGTGTACTGGCTGGGCGAGGTGATGAACCTGATCACCCAGAGCCGCTACCACGACAGCTGGGCGTTCTCCTGGGTGCCGCCGCTCGGCTACAAGAACTTCTCCGACGATCCAAAAGGCTGGTTCCTGACCCTGGTCATTCCGTGGATCACGCTGTCCATTCTCTACATCGGCATTTATGGGCGCGTGCTGCGCGCGGCGATCATCGAA
The DNA here is from genome assembly GCF_003998485.1 of Mesorhizobium sp. M7A.F.Ca.CA.001.04.2.1. Lineage (NCBI taxonomy): Bacteria > Pseudomonadati > Pseudomonadota > Alphaproteobacteria > Hyphomicrobiales > Phyllobacteriaceae > Mesorhizobium > Mesorhizobium sp. M7A.F.Ca.CA.001.04.2.1. The sequence continues at coordinate 41,847 of NZ_RZQT01000052.1, read as the reverse complement.
TCCCTGCAGGAGGACTATATCCGTACGGCCCGGGCCAAGGGCCTGTCGGAGACCCGCATCCTGCTGCGCCATGCCTTGCGCACGTCACTCATCGCCTTCGTCACCCTGTTCGGCCTGGATTTCGGTGCGCTGGTCGGAGGCTCGGCCCTGCTCACGGAGGTGGTGTTCGGGCTGCACGGCATCGGCAAGCTTACTTATGACGCGCTGCAGAATCTCGATCTGCCGATGATCATGGCAACGGTGATGTACGCTTCGATGTTCGTGGTTGTTGCCAATGCGGTCGTCGATTTCGTCTACATCCTTCTCGATCCGCGCCTGAGGACATCATGATACTGTCGGTGCGCGACCTCAAAGTATCCTTCCGCACAAATGATGGCCTGGTGCGGGCCATCGATGGCGTTTCCTTCGACCTCGAGGAGAGCGAGATCCTCGGCGTCGTCGGTGAGTCCGGTTCCGGCAAGACCGTGTCGCTGCTGGCCGTCATGGGTCTGATCACCGACCCCAACGCCACCATCGAAGGCTCGATCCGTTACAAAGGCCGCGAACTGGTGGGACTGCCCGCGCGCGAACTGAGGCGGCTGCGCGGCAACGAGATCGCGATGATCTTCCAGGATCCGATGACCGCGTTGACGCCTGTCTACACGATCGGCTGGCAGATCGCCGAACAGATCCGCGCGCATCGCAACATCAGCAAGTCCAAGGCGATGGAGCGCGTGGAGGAATTGCTGGCCGAGGTGAATTTTCCGAACCCGCACGAGGCGATGTCGCGCTACCCGCACCAACTGTCCGGAGGCATGCGTCAACGGGCGGTGATCGCAATGGCTTTGTCCTGCAATCCGGCGTTGCTGGTGGCTGACGAACCGACCACGGCGCTCGACGTCACCGTACAGGCCGGCATTCTCGATCTGGTGCGCAAGCTGCGCGCGACGCACAAGTCGGCGGTGGTCTTCATCACGCATGACATGGGCGTGGTCTCCGAACTCGCCGACCGGGTCATGGTCATGTATGCCGGCCGCGTGGTGGAGCGCGGCAGTCGCGCGGAGCTGTTTTCCGATCCGCGACACCCCTATACGCGCGCGCTGCTCGGTTCGATCCCGCCGCTGACCGGCGAAAAACCACGCCGCCTGCCGGCCATTCCCGGTTCGCCGCCGTCATTGCTGCGATTGCCGCAGGGCTGTGCGTTCGGTCCGCGGTGCCCGGTTCACTATGAGCCCTGCGAGGCCGGCAAACCCGACCTCGGGAGCGGCACTCATGCCGCGGCGTGCTTCAGGGTGGCACAGGCATGAGGGGATCGATGACCGACAAGAACCGCCCCATTATCGAGACGCGTTCGCTGGGCAAGCGCTTTTCCATCGGCAGCCGTTTTTCCGCCGAAGGCAAGCGAACCGTTCATGCGGTCGACAATGTTTCCCTGACCGTGTGGCGCGGCGAGACGGTCGGCCTGGTCGGCGAATCCGGATGCGGCAAGTCCACGCTGGCGCGCTGCCTGGTGAGGCTCTACGACATATCGGACGGCGAGCTTCTGTTCGAAGGCAACGATATCACCTCGAAGTCGCTGTCCGAACTCAGGCCGCTCCGGCGCCGCCTGCAAATGGTTTTCCAGGATCCGTCGGCATCGCTCAATCCGCGCCGGCGCGTCGGCGACCTGGTGGCCGAGCCGCTGCGCATCCATGGCAGGCTCTCGTCGAGCGAGATCACCAGACGCGTGGCGGAACTGTTCGACCTTGTCGGCCTGCTGCCGGATCACGTCATGCGGTTTCCGCACGAATTTTCCGGCGGGCAACGCCAGCGCGTCGGCATCGCGCGGGCTATTGCATTGAACCCGGACCTCGTGGTCCTGGACGAACCCGTCTCCGCGCTCGACGTGTCGGTGCAGGCGCAAATCGTCAACCTGCTTGCCGATCTGCAGGAGAAGCTCAATCTCACTTACATCTTCATCGCCCACGACCTGTCGGTGGTACGTCAGGTTTCAACCCGCATAGCGGTCATGTATCTCGGCTCGATCGTCGAAGAAGGGCCGGCGGAAGAAGTGTTTGCAGCACCGGCCCATCCCTATAGCCAGGCGCTGATCTCGGCGGTTCCTATCGTGGAGACGACGCCCAGCGGGACGCGCAAGCGCATCATCCTCACCGGCGACGTACCGAGCCCTCTGAACCCTCCAACCGGCTGCCGTTTCCATCCCCGATGCCCGATCGCGGCGGAGCGCTGCCGTTCGGAGCGGCCGCAGTTGCGGGAATACCGACCCGGTCGCAAAGTCGCCTGCCACTTTCCGACGATGTAGGCGACACTCACCACCGCACAGGTGATCGCCTTCGCCTGACAGATTTCTCAAAAAATTCCATTTTTTGGCTGGAACCAACCGGCTGTTGGTGCGTTTGGTGGGGTTCGATCGAGCGCATTGCGGTCGACCGGGAGGAAACGATGGATCAATTGCATTTCTTTTCGCCCGTGCGGATTTCGCGCGGGCAAGGACACCCTGCGGAAGAAATCGATAGTGTTGCCGAAGCCATGATGTTCTTGCGGAAATGGCCAACGGGACGGCGCGGTCCGGTTTATCAGTGCGCGCTGAACTGTTGCTCGGCCGCTTTGTCGGGCCAGATGTCGGCCGAGGAAGCAAGGAAAGCGTTCACCGGCTTTGCCCGCATCACGCGCCTTCTCGACGATGACATGGCTTTGCCGGTAGGCGGCGAAGGCAAGGCAAGCGTGCACGCATTGCGGCGATAGGCTGTTGTCCTGACGGTCCTACAAGGTCTCGCGCTGCAGGGCGCGGGTTCTCGTTGAGCAATGCGCTTCGGGATGGGGCCTCGAAAGTTCGTCCTACATGGCACACTTTCACAGCGGACGGTCGTCGTTCATGCTTACTTCAGTCACGAGCTTGCGGCGAAGCGCCATGGTGTAGTCGTCTGGCCCCTTCGGCGTCATGACGAAGGCCTGGGAACCGCCAATGACCGATTTGGCAAAATAGGATGCCAGAGGTTGGTCGGGATTCTCATCCTCCGCCGGGATGGCGATGGCATTGATCGTATATCCCTTGGCTATGGCGTTCGACCTGCTCGGCTGGACGGGAAGCCCGTCGTTGTTCTCGCCATTGGAGGAGATATCGATGACTTTCTTTGCGGCCTTTCCCGGGAACTGGTCGAGCAGGAGACTGCCTATGTCGATAGCCGAGGAGACGGATGTTCCGCCACGCCCTCTGCGGATGAAGCCGGTATCGCCTTTCCTGCTGATCACCGCAGCCGCCGCTTTGGCATCTTCCAGTCCGCAGATGCTTGTCCACGGCAGCACGACGCGCGCGTGTCCGGGGCTCGACCATTCAAAATAGGCAACGCCGATGCAACCAACATAATTCCGGCTGATGGCGGCGATGATCTCTGGCGAGGTGAGTGCCGTGGCATGTCCCTCGCGTTGCATATCGGCGATCTTCGGATCGATGGATGACGAAAAGTCGACCGCGAACACGATGGCGACGTCAACGTTCGCGGCATGGGCCGAGGCCCCCCAAAACAGCGAAGCTGCAAGTATTCCTGTCACTCTCGAGATTGAACCGGCCGGCGTCAGGAGACTGCCCCAGCCTGTCGCCCGCACCCGTTCGCGAAAGGATGGGGGGCCGGCGTCCTGATGATACACACTGCCAAACATGTCATTCTCCATCTCGACATCCGGTCGTTTCAAAAGCGAGCTCAACATGTGGAAATCTGGCGGATCGCCTTGGTGCCCACGCCGAAGAGCAGCAGATCGGCCTTGGTCCACAAGAGATAACAGCCGAGCAAGGTCAGTGGCATGGCGAGGGCCGCGAAAGAGCCGCTCCACCAGACCTCAGGCAAAGCGCGGGCGAGGGCCACTATCGTCGCCAGCATCGCCGGCAACCGGCTGGCGAGCACCGCACTGCGGAACGGATCGGGCCAAGCGGCCGGCCAGATCGGAATTGGCGTGCCGGGCCTGTGAAAGGTGCTGCCGAATTTGCCCAGCGCATGCAGCAGGCCGGAGGTCGCCGCAAGCAATGGATCGCCGAGCAGCAACAGGGCAATGCCGAGCCCGATCGCACCCAGGCCCGACAGGAAGTCGCCCAGACGGTTGAGGGCGGGATCGGGAGCATCCGGCCTTGCCCAGGCCCGGTGATAGGCCTCGCCGCCCCAGAAGAAGACCAGGGTGGTCAAGGTCAGCGCAACAGTGCCATGGCTGCCAGCGAAATATTCGATCACCGCCATGGTGACGCTGCTTCCTTCATGCAGGCCGACCGGCGCGGTGGCAATCTGGATCGCCAGACCGACAATGAGGCCGAGCGCATTGCCGCTGTTGTAGTAGCCGCCCGGTCCCTTCATGCGGGCGCGAAGCGCCGATACCAAATGTGCGACCGGAAGAAGGATTGTCCGCGCATCCATCACTGCGCCCCCGCGACAAGTCCGGCCGGGTCTGGAATACGTTTCGCATCACCGGCAAGGGCCATCACATTCCTCCACTGGACCTGAATTGTTGGGATGACGATCGCCCGCCCGATTTGCGGACGCAGTTGCAAAGGCAGGGGCCGCGTCGAAGGGTTGAACCGAAGCGGTTCGCAAGGACGTGCGTGCCTGCAGCGCTCGGTTCGACATTGCCACGGACAGGATCGCACCCAGGATGATGCCGGCACCCAAGACGCTCGCGGACGAGCTCCGCTCGCCGAGAAAGATTGCCGCGCCCAGCGCCCCGAAAACGCTTTCTGCGCTGACGATCACGGCGGCGTGGCTGGCCGGCGTAAAGCGGAGGGCAACCGTCTGTATGCCGAAGGCAATCGCAGTGGAGAACACGCCGAGGATCGCCAGTTCCGGGCCGGCTGCGAATGCGGCGGCCAGCGACAGATTGCCTTGCATTGCACCGAGCGGCAGGGCGAAGGCTGCGGCGCCGAAGAACTGTGTCGCGGCTGCGGTGAACGGCCGCGCATGCACCTGCATGTGCCGGCCCAGTTCGACTGCCCAGAGCGCATAGCAGGCAGCCGAGAGGACAGCGGTAAGATCGCCACTGCTGAACCCGGCTATCCCATCCGACAACAGCAGGGCTCCAACAAGGGTCAATCCGGCGGCGATTGTGAGACTCGCTGTCGGACGTTCGCCTACGAGAAACCAGGCGGCCAGCGGTGTCATTACCGTTGCCGTGCTTACCAGGAAGCTCGCATTGGTGACGGAGGCCCCGAGATAGCAAAGCTGCTGGAGCGTGATGGAGATGGCAAACAGCGCGCCCACCTTGGCCAAGCTGGAAAAATAGTCCGGCCCGAGCGGAAGCCGCTTCTCCATGAAGACAAAGGGCAGCACAAGCAGCCCGCCGATCAGGCATCGCAGACCCACAGCACTCAGCGCGTCGAGATGCACAAGCACCATCTTTTGCGAGACATTGCCGAAGCCCCACAAAGCGGCTGCAAACAGCAGCAGCAAATTGGCTCTTGTCCTGGACACGCGCCCCCCTCGAACCAAGCCTTTCGTTGACTTGGTCGCCTTAATTTAGCAAAGCCTAAACAGCCTGCCGTTACGGCAGCGCTTGAGCGCGAAGGCCGACTGTTGCGAAGCGTTAGTTTTGAGTTAGGATTTCGTCAGGCTGGGATAGCAAATGCAAAGTGAGGACAGCGGCGCTGCAAATAGAATCTCACTCTTCGGCGGTTTCCGGATTGAAAATGAAACGGCCGGCCCGCTTCGGCTGACCGGGAAACGAGGGCCGGCAATCATCGCCTATCTGGCCCGGTGTCCGGGCATGGCGGCGACGCGGGAGAGGCTGGCTGACCTCCTATGGGGCGACAGCGACGCTGAACATTCGCGCAACAGCCTTCGGCAGGCCCTCAGTGTCCTGCGCCAGGATCTGGCGCGAGAAGGGGTGGATCTCATCCATTCCAGCGGTGAGTTGATCGCCCTGAGGCCAGAGCTGGTTCAAGTCGACGTGGAGAAGTTCGAAACGGGTCTCTCGGCCCGTTCCACCCAGGACCTCGCGAAGGCCTTGGCGAACTACATCGGGCCCTTCCTCGACGGGCTTTATCTGGGGAGCAATACGTTCGATGACTGGATCACATCGGAACGCGACAGGCTGCTCGGCCGCGCGCTTGAGTCCTTCGAAAAACTGGCCCGTCTCGTCGACCCCGATGCCGGGCTGATCCTGGCCGATCGTATTCTGACCATGGAACCGACACGGGAAGAATCCTATCGGCTCAAGATGGAATTGCTGCTCGCATGTGGCCAACGCGACAGGGCAATCAGGACATACGAAGCCTGCAGAAGCATGCTGAAGAAGGAGTTCGGCGTCGAAGCCGGCCCTGAAACGCGGGCGCTTTGGCAATCTCTGTTGCTTGCCGCCGACGACGCTTCAAATGTGCAGTCGACAAATGGTGTTCCGTCCAGCCAGCGCCTTGGGCGTCCGTCCATCAGCGTTGCCGACTTCGTTAATCTGACCGGAAAGCAAGGCGACGACTTTTTCGCCAAGGGACTTGTCCAGGACATCACGACAGCTCTTTCCGAAGTGGCCGACTATGTCGTGCTCGCCGCGCTTCCGCCCGAGAAGAGCGGCCCAGGCGAAGAAGCCAAGACGCCAGGAATATTCCGCGCGCGATATATACTCAGCGGCAGCGTCCAGAGATCCGGCAATGGGTTGAGGGTGAATGTCCAGCTCGTCGATGCCGCCGGCGGCCACCATGTCTGGGCCCAGAAGTTCGACGGCCACTCCGAGAACGCGCTCGAATTCCAGGACAGGATCGCACAATCTGTTGTTCTTGCCGTGATCCTCGAACTTCAACTGACCAACTGGAAGGTTCGAGACAAAAGCCCGCCAGGGATCCCTGAAGTGCGCAGGCTGGTGAACGAAGCCCTCATGAAATATTTTGAGATGACTCGGGACTCACTTTTGGTCGGGATAGAGCTTGCCGAGAGGGCCTTCTCGATAGGTCCCGACAATGCCCGTGCAAAGCGGACGCTCTCGATCGTGATATCCATGGGCGTGGCGTTTGGTGCGCTGCCTCGGGAGCGTGGGGTGATCGAGCGTGCGGTCGAGCTTGCGGAAGCCGCAGTACGGGCGGTACCGGACGATGAAATTGCCCGATGTATTCTGTCGTTCGCTCTCGAAAGTTGCGGTCGCATCGACGAGGCGATCGCCGAATGCCGCCACGCGATCAGCCTCAACCCAAGCTACCCAACTGGCCACGGCGATATTTCGATGCTCTTTGCGTTGCGCGGACAGGTCGACGAAGCGGTGCGTGAGGCCAACGAAGCAATCCGGCTCGGAACGCACGATGTCATCGACTTCTGGCGCCACCACGGCCTGGTTGTGGCGCTCTTCGCTGGCGGAGACAACCAGCGGGCGCTCGAAGCCGCCCGCAAAGTGGTCAGGACAAAGCCTGGCTTCGTTCGCGGCGCCCTTTATTGGGCCGCGACCGCATCGGCCACCGGAAATAACGAAGAAGCGTCCCGGGCCATCCACCATTGCCTGTCACAACTTCCGCATCTCAATCTGAGCAACGTCTGCCCTGGCTTTGTGCCGCGCTATGTAAAGGATCATCATCATTCCCGGTTCCTTGAGATGCTGTCGAGGGCTGGCCTTCCCAGTTCCTAGCCACATCGTTGGCGCAGACACCGTCATACGAAGCTGGAGGGTTCCGTCCTCCGCCCAGGCATCGAAAGCAGACGACGCGTTGGCAATTCCGGCCAGGTCGACCTATACGCTACCCTGCGATTGAGGTATTCGACGCCCCACGCCGTGGCGCCGGCCAGTCATCCGCCGATTTGCGGCTTGGGCCTATCATGGCGCGTGATAGAGCCCGTACGACGCGATCCAACCTGTCGAAGTTATGAAGCATGAAAGATTATCAAAGGTTTAGGGTAGCCATAGCGCCTATGATGGACTGGACGGACCGGCGTTGCCGGTTCTTCCACCGTCAGCTGACGAGCCATGCGCTGCTTTACACCGAGATGGTGGTGGCCGACGCCGTCATCCATGGCGCACGCGAGCGGCTGCTCGGCTTCGATGCGTCAGAACATCCGGTCGCGCTGCAGCTCGGCGGCTCGGATCGCGAAAAACTTGCCGAGGCGGCGCGCATCGGCGAGGCCTTTGGCTATGACGAGATCAACCTCAATGTCGGCTGTCCGTCAGACCGCGTCCAGTCGGGCACGTTCGGCGCCTGCCTGATGAAGGTGCCGGACCTCGTTGCCGGGTGTGTCGCGGCGATGAAGGCGGCGGTGACAATTCCCGTGACCGTCAAATGCCGCATCGGCGTCGACGAACAGGATCCGGAGCCGGCCCTCGATGCGTTGGCGGATGGGGTTTTCGACGCCGGCGCCGACGCATTGTGGGTGCATGCGCGCAAGGCGTGGCTGGAAGGGCTGAGCCCCAAGGAAAACCGTGACATCCCGCCGCTCGACTACAACAGAGTTTATCGGCTGAAGGCTAGAAAACCTAACGAATTCATTGGCATCAATGGCGGCATTCAGACGATCGAAGAGGCGTTGGCGCATCTCGACCATGTCGATGGCGCCATGCTTGGCCGCGCCGCTTACCACACGCCCGGCATTCTGGCTGGCGTCGATGCCGCTTTCTACGGCGTCCAGTCCGAGCCGTTCGATTTCGCCGCGCTGATCGATACGATGGCGGACTATGCGGCACGTCATATCGAGCAGGGTGGGCGGCTTGGACATGTCACCCGCCACATGGTCGGACTGTTCCATGGCTTGTCCGGCGCGCGCCGCTACCGGCAGATCCTGTCCACCGACGCGACAAAACCCGGCGCCGGCCCGGACGTGCTGAAGGCGGCTTTCGCGGCCGTCGAGCTCGGCGGAGCGGCAGCCGAAGCGGCTTGAGATTCCGGGATCAGTCCCTGAGGATCATGCGGTCGCCGCGCACGTCAAAACCCGACAATGAACCGATGAAGTTCATGCCGAGCAGGCTCTGGCTGAGCATGCCGGGTGCGGCGATCATCACCGACATATCCCTGCGCGTGATGCCGCCGATCGCAATCTGATCGGTTTTCACGGCCGCGGCGCGTGCCATGCCGTTGGCGGTCGAAACCGGTATGGTGTAATTGAGCGCCGCTGGATTGAATCCGGCGGCTTGTGCGTCTTCGGACGTCAGCACGGTGCTGGTCGCGCCGGTATCCACCACGGCCCGGACCGGGTTGCCGTTGACCAGGATGCGCGCTTCGAAATGGCCGTTGTCCGCCTTGTCGAGCGTCACCGTGGCGTGGCCGTCTTCGACGCCAAGCGCAAGCGGGCTGCCGGGAACAAGGCCCGCGGTCACCCGGCTGGCGACATCCTGCAGCTCATAGCGATACTGGTAACCGGCGATCAGCGCGAGCGCGATGGCCGCCCAGGCGCCAAGGTTGCGGGCCATGGCGCCCAGGGGCCTACCCGAGCGAAGCAGGCCGGCGCCGATAAGGGCGCCAAAGGCGCCGAGCCAGATCAGCCGGCTGAAATCGTTGTTCTCCACGCCGAGGGTGCTGCCGGCGGAATCGTTGAGCATGAGCAGGACTGCTCCCACCCCGATCGCGGCCATCAATATCCAGAACAACCGGCTCATCCGCACCTCACGACAGCGCGTCGCGTTCGCGCGCCATGCGGGTGCGGCGCGTTTCCCGGCGCGGCCGGCGCTCGACCGTTTCCAGCCGGGCCGGCAATTCAGCCATGACGCTGCGGCGCGTTTCCGGCGTCATCCCGATCCAAGCGCCGATTTCCTCGCGCGTGCGGCCGCACCCGAAACAGAAGCCGGTTTTCATGTCGATCGAGCAGACCAGGATGCACGGGGATTCGATGGCCGTCATGACTTTCTCTTGGGCTTCCATCCGCAATCCCTTGTTCCACCTCCACATGGTGCAACGGCAAAGCCAATGCAAGCCCTCGCGATTGCGGCCTGCGGGGCCGGCTTTGCGGCAAATGCAGGCCCATCATCCCAGAGGTTGTGCCAACCCCGCAAGGCGGCTATGCCGCTTACCAACTCCAGGGAATGATCGATAACAAGATGACCAGCGCACTGCCTTTCGACGATTTTCGCAACTTGTTGGCCAATCTGCCGGCGGCCGACACGGCAGCCGAGACCCGCGTGCGCACGCTGTTTGCCAAGGCCGACAAACCGGGCAATTCGCTTGGCCGCATCGAGGACATCGCCGCCTGGCTGGCCGCCTGGAGCGGGCGGGCTCCGCCCGCGGTGACAAGACCGCTGATGGCGGTCTTTGCCGGCAATCACGGCGTCACGCGCCACGGCATTTCGCCACGGCCGGTGGCGGCGACCGCCAACGCGGTCGAACTTTGCGCCGCCGGAGGTGCCGCGATCAACCAGATCTGCATTGCCTACGATCTCGGGCTTAAGGTTTTCGATCTTGCCCTGCACATCCCGACCGCCGACATCACCGAAGAGGCCGCGCTTGACGAGCGTGGCTGTGCCGCCACCATGGCCTTTGGCATGGAAGCGATCGCCGGCGGCACCGATCTTTTGTGTCTCGGCGATCTCGGCGTCGGCAACTCCACCGTCGCCGCCACCCTGTTTGCGGCGCTGTTCGGGGGCGGGGGCGCCGACTGGGCCGGCCCGGGGTCAGGCGCCGATACGGCGATGCAGGCACGCAAGGCGGACGTGGTCGATGCGGCGCTGGCTTTTCATGGCGGCCATCTAGGCGACCCGCTCGAGGCGCTGCGCCGGGTCGGCGGCCGGGAATTCGCAGCGATCGCCGGCGCCATCCTTGCCGCGCGAATGCAGAAGATTCCGGTGCTGCTCGACGGATTGGCGGCGACGGCAGCCGCAGCGGTACTGCATGGCGTCAATCCCGCCGCGCTCGACCATTGCCTGCTGGCCAGCCTGTCGCCAGAACCCGCGCATGCACACGCCGCCCAACGGCTCGGGCTGCGCCCGTTGCTTGATCTGGGCATCAGCCATGGCGAAGGGGCCGGAGCCGCCCTTGCCGCGGGTCTGGTCAAGGCCGCCGCGCTGACCAGTTCGGGCATGGCTGCGGCGGTACGCGGTTAGGGTCTTGACCTGCTAGCGCCGGAGATTGGGAATGCGATAGACGACGGCGTTGTATTTTGGGTTGGAGCGGCTGCCGACGATTACGCCTCCAAGGCGTTCCGCTATTCTTCTGCTGGCCACGTTCCTTTCGGCAACCGGATATTCGAAGCAGTTCGGTTCGAGCGCCTCCGAGGCCCACTCCGCGACAGCAGCAATTGCCTCTTGGCCAATGCCGTTTCCTTGAGCGTCTTCCCTGATCCAGATCCCGAGTTCGGGACACACGGTCTTCGCTGCATGAAGGCCGACAAGCCCCAGACAGCGAGCGTCCGCCAAGGCACGCACAACAAAGTGCAAATCCGATCCGTCCTGGATTGGCGCCAGCCAGGATTGCCATACTTCGGCAAAGGCCGCCAGTGATCGAGGTGGCTCCCACTGCATGAAACGGGTGATGGCGGGAGTGATGGCGACAAAGAGGTCTTCAGCGTCATCGGCCGTAAACAGCCTCAAGCGAAGGCGGTCCGAGTTGATCTCTATGCCAGCGACATGCCAGTCACCTTCTGCCATCGTGGGGTGCCGTCCTTCTTGCTGGCCATCGACAGAGTCCGCCGCGACGCCTACCGCCGTCGAGCCGCCACCGCCGCGGTCGGCAGTGCTGGCAATTCCTCCATCACCCGGCTCAGCGGGAAGATGGCGATCGCCTCGGTGCCTTCGCGCAGCTTGGAATGAAGTTCGAACTCGCCGCCATGCATTGCGAGCAGCCCTTGCACGATCGGCAGGCCAAGCCCGGTGCCTTGCTCGGCGCTCTTGATGGCAATGGAGCCCTGGCCGAAGGCGGAAAGCACGATCGGGATCTCGTCTTCCGGTATGCCCGGGCCATTGTCCTTGATCGAAATGTATTGTCCGCCGCCCGCCGTCCAACCGACACGGACACGGATTTCGCCGCCGGTGGCGGTGAATTTTATCGCGTTCGACAGAAGGTTGAGCGTGATCTGCCGCACGGCCCGTTCATCGGCGAACAGCCGAGGCAGCTCGTGCTCGAAATCCTGGACGACACGGATATCCTTGTTGCGCGCCCTCAACTCCATCATGTGACAGCAGTCCTCGACGATACCAAGCAGCATCACCGGTTCTTCATTGAGCTGGTAGCGGCCGGCCTCGATGCGTGACAGGTCGAGAATCTCGTTGATCAGGTCGAGCAGATGCTGGCCGGATTCGTGCACGTCATGGGCGTAGTCACGATAGGTGGGATTGCTCATCGGTCCCAGCACCTCGTTCGACATCACCTCGGAAAAACCGAGGATGGCGTTGAGCGGCGTGCGCAATTCGTGGCTCATCGAGGCGAGGAACCGCGATTTCGCCAGATTGGCGTCCTCGGCCCGCCGCCGCGCTTCGTCCGACATCGATTTCGCCGTCTCCAGTTCGGCGATCAGCGCATCCTTTTCGGAGCGGAACGACAGCATCATCAAGGACGAGTGGTTCAGATGACGGGCCACATAGGCGAAAAACGGCAGCGACACGACCAGCAGCGCGGCCATGATCGCCTCGACCGGCATCCATAGCTTGGCGCCGGCATAGGCGTAGAGCGCCACGGGAACGGCAAAGGTCGCCAGCAGCGCGCCCCGCAGAGACGAGGTCATCACCGCGGTCGCCGCCATGGCGAACAACAGCACCACGGCCTTGACGATGTGGAACGGATCGACCTCGCAGACGCTGCAGCCAAGCCACACGAACCAAGCCCAGCCGAGACCGCACAGGAAATGGCCGATCAGGAATTCCCGCCGTGCTTGCAAAGGGTTGAGCTCGGAAGCTTCAGTGCGCTCGATGCGCCGCGCCATGAAGGCAACGATAGTGTAGCAGGTTAGCGTGAACAGCGCCCAAAGCCCGATCTCATTGCCGATTCCGGCCAGCCGGCCACCCGCGGCAATCGCCAGCACGAGAAGCGGGATGGCGATGGCGCCGCTTGTCATCGCTCGGGCATGCAGCTTCAGCAGTTCGCGATCGAAATCGGGATTGCCGGCCTGCTGCGAAAGACGGTCACGCGTCTTGCGCACCGCGCGCGCGACATCGCTGTTGCGATGGCGTTTCCTGCGGTCCACAATGAACTTGTCCGCTGTGTTCGAGCGTTGCAAGGGCATCAAAACTTCAATTTATGCGAGCAGCGGTTTCCAAGTGTTAAGCTACGTTCGAATGATTAACCAACCGTTTGCCATATGAGCCGTTCATGGTCGCCGAAGCCGCGCCGGCGATACGTTGCGCGCCCCAGAAGCCTGTGGCGCCGGCTGGTGGATTACGGGCTTGCCGTCATCATCCTCGGACTGCTGATCCTGCTGGCGGCCCGCCTCGACCGGGTGGAGACACGCAAGACGCAAGGCGTGGCAATCATCAACGACGGCGATTCGATCACGCTTGGCACCGAGCGTATCCGCATGCGCGGCATCGATGCTCCGGAATACACGCAGACCTGCCGCAAGAACGGCGCGGACTATTCCTGCGGCACGCTTGCGCGTCAGTCGCTCGTTCGCCTGATCGCCGGCAAGCCCGTCTCTTGTACCGGCTGGCAGCGTGATCGTTATGGCCGGCTGCTCGGCGACTGCACCGCCGGCGGCAAGGATCTCAACCGCGCGCAGGTCGAGGCGGGCTGGGCGGTTGCCTATGGCGACTTCGAGAGCGAGGAAGCCATTGCCCGCGCGGCAAAGGCCGGCATCTGGGCGGGAACGTTCGATCAGCCGCAGAATTGGCGAGACAGCCATCACGGCGAAGTCGTCGAGAAGAAGCACGGCACACTGGCGTCGATCGGCGATGCCGTGCGCGAGATTTTTCGCTTCTGGTGATGCGCATCCTGGAACTGGAACCGAGGACGAACAGGAGGATGGAATGAAGCTCTTCGACGGCGGCCGGGCGCCCAATCCAAGGCGGGTCCGCGTTTTCCTGGCCGAGAAAGGCATCGAGGTTGCGCAGGTGCCCATCGATATGGGCGCGTTGGAACACAGGCAACAGGCGGTCAGCTCGCGCAACCCCTTGCAGCGTCTGCCGGTGCTGGAGCTCGACGACGGCACCGTCATCACCGAATCCGTCGCCATCTGCCGCTATTTCGAGGAGCTGCATCCCGAACCGGCCCTGTTCGGGCGTGGCGCACTCGGCAAGGCGCAGGTCGAGATGTGGCAGAGGCGGATGGAATTCAATTTGCTCAGCTGCGTCACGCAGGCCTTCCGGCACATCCATCCTGCCATGAAGGAATGGGAAATCCCGCAGGTCCCTGAATGGGGTGAGGCCAACAAGCCGAAGGCCGTGGCGTTCCTCAGGCTGCTGGACGGCGAACTGGGCAGCCGGGAGTTCATCGCCGGTGACAGCTATTCGATCGCCGACATCACCGGCCTGATCGCTGTCGACTTCATGAAGCCGGCACGCATCAAGGTACCGGATGAGTGCGCGAATGTGTTGCGCTGGCATCAAGCCGTTTCCAGCCGGCCGAGCGCATCAGCCTGAGAATGACTGCCGAACTCGAAAACCTCGTCGCCAGGGTCCGCGCCTGCCGCATCTGCGTGGAAAATCCGGCCGGCAAGCCGTTGCCGCATGAGCCGCGACCAGTGCTGCGCCCATCATCCACCGCCCGGATCCTGATCGCCAGCCAGGCGCCCGGCACCAAGGTGCATCTGTCGGGCATGCCGTTCACCGACGCTTCCGGCGACCGCCTGCGCAGCTGGCTTGGCGTGACGAGCGACGAATTCTACGACATCGAAAAATTCGCAATCGTCCCGATGGGCTTCTGCTTTCCCGGCCAGGATGCCAAGGGGGGAGATCTGCCGCCGAGGCGCGAATGCGCGGCGGCCTGGCGCGCACCTTTGATGGCCTCTATGCCACGGATCGATCTGGTGCTGACGATCGGTATCTACGCGCAGTCCTGGCACATGGGTGCGGCGCGCCGGCCCTCACTGACGGAAACGGTCATGGACTGGCGCTCCATCTGGGAGAATTCCATCGGTCCGAAAGTGCTGCCGCTGCCGCATCCCTCGTGGCGCAACACGGGCTGGCTGAAGAAGAATCCGTGGTTTGAAATGGATTTGCTGCCTTTTCTGCGTTCGGAAATCCGCTATCGCCTCGGCTGACCTTTCAGCAAGAAATCACTCGCTTTTTGCCCGATCAGCAGAATTTCTTTCTTGTGAAAGGCCTGGATAAGGCAGAGTATAGGCATTCTATTCCCTTGGGAGCACGATATGGATCGCCTCGATAGAAAAATTCTCCGCCTCTTGCAGGAGGACGCGACACTCGCGGTCGCCGATGTCGCCAAGAAAGTCGGGCTGTCGACGACGCCTTGCTGGAGACGCATCCAGAAGCTCGAGGAAGAGGGCGTCATCAAGCGGCGCGTTGCCATTCTCGACCATGAAAAGGTCAATGTGCGCGTCACCGTCTTCGTGTCGATCCGCACCAATTCGCATAGCCATGAATGGCTGCGGCGTTTCTCGGAAGTCATCCAGGAGTTTCCCGAGGTGGTCGAGTTCTACCGCATGAGCGGCGACGTCGATTATCTCCTGCGCGTCGTGGTGCCCGACATCGCCGCCTATGACGCCTTCTACAAGCGGCTGATTGCCAAGATCGAAATTCGTGACGTGTCGTCGTCCTTCGCCATGGAGCAGATCAAGTACACGACCGAAATCCCGCTCGACTACATGGTTCTGGACAAGGAATCGGGTGCCAACGCTGCCTGAGCTGAACGTCACATAAAGTCATCCCGCTTAGTTCTTCTTTTTGTTGAGGAAACTCCAGGGTGAGTTCACCGGCAGCGTGATCGTATCCGGCACGGTCTCGACGCTCACCACATCTGCCTTGCGCACGCTGTAGCCAGACTGGATGATGCTGACGCCGTCGAGGATGAACAGCTGGCTCTTCTCCATGTCCGGCTTCAGCGCGCCGGTGACCGCTACAGGCTGATAGGCCTCGGACATCTTGTAGGGATGGGCCGGCGTAACCAAGACAATCTGGTTGGGCGGCGGCGTCGGCATGTGACTGCAGGCACCCGTCCAGGGTACCAGCAGGAACTGGTAGACAAGATCACCGTCGCGATCGACCGGCAATGCGTAGCCGGCTAGCTGAATGCTTTTGTCCTGAAGATTGACGGACAGCGTTTCGCCATGGTCGGGCAATTTTGCCGCGATCATCGGCAGCCCGACGTTTTCGGCGGCGGATTGCGTAGCCGGACGCAGATCCTTCCAGAATATGTGCGCAGTCTCGGCCGAGGCATCGGCGGCAGCGGACACAAACAAAGCGGCAGCGAGCGCCAGGGTTGATTTTAGAGGATTGCTCATCGGCCGCTTCCTTTGAGCCTCAAGTAAAGACGCCGCTGCCAAAGACGTCAACGCTCGAGCCGCATCACATGTCGGCAGCCACTTCACATGTCGGAGATCCTGACATGGCGGAACGCGCCGTCAGCCTTTCCTGGCGGCGATCCGCGCGAGCGTCTTGGCATTGGTCAGCTCCCGTACGGCGTCCTTGCCGATCCAGCGCGCCGTGTTGTCTGTCGACTGCGCCAGCCGTTCGGCGACAGCCAGGGCGGCACCGTGCATGTCCATCGATCGTTTGCCGATCGACCGAAGCGCCCAGTTAACGGCTTTCTTCACGAAATTGCGGCTGTCGGCGGCATACGCTTCGATGATCGGCAGGAAGGCGAGGAAGGTCGTCCCTGGCTCCTGCTTCCGGTGGACGACAGACCAGGCCATCATGGCAAAGGCCGTGCGCCGAACGAATTCCCGCTCGTCGGCCGCGAACTCGGCGATCAGTTCCTTCCAGGCGTCCGTATCGACAAAGAGATCCGAGACACCGTCGACGATGTCCCAGGAGTCGAAACTCGCCGCCCATCTCCTTGCATCTCCAGCAGAAAACCGTTTCGGGTCAGCCGTGACGGAAGCGATGAACTGCGCCTCCACGATGCCGCTGTCCCACAGCTCGAAGGCGCGCTCGTGGTTGCGTTTGATCTTCCTGGCGATCTGCCGCTGCATACCGTGCGAGATGCCAAGCGCACGGTCGATCTTGATGCCGTAGCGCAACATGCCGAGGCGGTTCTCCTCGGATCCGATGGCGCGAAGATGGGCGACGATTTCCGCGGCACTGGATTGAGGCGAGAGCTCTGCCACGGCAGAGACCTATTTTTCGAGACGGGCGAGCAGCGAGGACGTGTCCCAGCGCTTGCCGCCCATCGCCTGCACATCCTTGTAGAACTGGTCGACGAGTGCGGTGACCGGCAGTCTGGCGCCATTGCGGTCGGCCTCGGCCAGGCAGATGCCGAGATCCTTGCGCATCCAGTCGACGGCGAAGCCGAAATCATATTTGCCGGCGTTCATCGTCTTGTGGCGGTTCTCCATCTGCCAGGAGCCCGCGGCGCCCTTGGAAATCACCTCGATCACCTTCTCGATGTCGAGCCCGGCCTTCTTGCCGAAATGGATGCCTTCGGCCAAGCCCTGGACGAGACCGGCTATGGTGATCTGGTTGATCATTTTGGTGAGCTGGCCGGCACCGGCCGACCCCATCAAGCCGACCATGCGCGCAAAAGCGTCGATGACAGGCTTCGCTTTGTCGAAAGCGTCCTGCTCGCCGCCGACCATCACGGTCAGCACGCCGTTCTCGGCGCCGGCCTGGCCGCCCGAGACCGGCGCATCGAGAAACGAAAACCCGCCGGCTAGCGCCGCCGCCGCCAGCTCGCGAGCGACCTCGGCCGAGGCGGTGGTGTTGTCGATGAAGACCGAACCCTTCTTCATCGATTTGAAGGCGCCTTCCGGACCGGTCGTCACCGAACGCAGATCGTCGTCATTGCCGACACAGGAGAACACAAAATCCTTGCCCTCGGCGGCCTGCGCAGGGGTCGCCGCCAGGCTACCGCCATGCTGGCCAACCCATTGCTCGGCCTTGGCCTTGGTGCGGTTGTAGACGGTGACGTCATGGCCGCCCTTGTTCTTCAAGTGTCCGGCCATCGGATAGCCCATCACGCCAAGACCGAGAAATGCCACAGATGCCATGAGCTTGCCCTTCAGAATGGAAACGGAATTTGCTGCGAAAGCTCTAGGCTCTGCGCTCAATTCGTCAAGACGCGTATAGCCTGATCGACTGGTGCAGCCGAATTGAAAATCGTCAGCGTTTCAGGTGAACGGTGATCCGGCGCTCGATCCATTCGACGCCATGCCGCAAGATCTCGACCATCACCAGATAGACGAGGGCGACCCAGATATAGGCCTGGATGTCGAACGAGTTGGCGAAGGCGAGCTTGGCATTGCCCATCAGATCGTAGACCGTGATGATGGCGACGATGGCGGACGCCTTGACCATCAGGATCAGTTCATTGCCATAGGGCCGCAAGGCAACGATCAGGGCTTGCGGCAGGATGATCTTGCGCAACGTCTGCAGTTTATGCAGGCCAAGCGAGGCCGCCCCTTCCCATTGCCCTCTTGGCACGCTCTCTATGGCGCCGCGCAGAATCTCCGCCTGGTAGGCGGCCGTGTTGAGCGCAAAGGCAAAGACGCCGCAATTGAACGCGTCCTTGAAAAAATCCCAGAGGCCGACCGACTGGAGTTCGACGCGGAACGAACCCAATCCGTAGTAGACCAGATAGGTCTGGACCAGCAGCGGCGTGCCGCGGAAGAAATAGACGTAGCAATAGGCGAGGCCGGACAGGATCCGGTTGCTGGACATGCGCCCGTAAGCGACGGGCACCGACAGGATCGCGCCGAGTACCATCGATATGGAAACCAGCGCCAGCGTGACCCCAAGCCCGCTCAGATAAGCCGGCGCATATTTGGCAAAGAAATCAGGATTCCAGGCAAGGAAGAGATAGCTGACGATGCCGATACCGAACAAAATCCATAGGCCCACCAGCGCGTAACCGGCGATACGCCTGCGCGGCCAGCCGCGCGCCCGTGGCGGCGGACGTTCGACCATGGTGGCTGTGGCGCTCATCGCTGCGCCTCCCGCCGGCCAAGCGAGCGCAGGATCGCATTGGTGGCGAAGGACGACAGGACGGCCAGGCCAAGAAAGACCAGCGAGGCGACGCCGAAGAACAGGAAAGCGTGCTTGGTGACGCGGGCCGCAATGCTGGCATTGCGCAGCGTCTCGGCCAGGCCGACGACCGACACCAGCGACGTGTCCTTGAGCAGGCTGAGCCAGCAGTTCTCCAGTCCAGGAAACGCGATGCGCAGCAGTTGCGGCACGATCACTTTGCGCATGGTCAGCCAGTTCGAAAGACCGATGGCGTAGCCGCCCTCATACTGGCCTTTGGGAATGGCGCGGAAGGCGGAAAGGAAAACCTCACTGGCATAGGAGGAGAAGATCAGTGCAAGCACGATCATGCCGGCGACAAAGCTGTTGACGTCGATGGTGACGTCAGGCCGGAAATACCTGACGAGATGCTGCAGCAGGATCGGCATGCCGAAAAAGAACAGGAAGAGCGTGACCAATTCCGGCAGGCCGCGAAAGACGGTGGTGTAGATGTTGGCGGCAAGGCGCAGCGACGGTTCTTCGGACTGCTTGGCGAGTGCAATGAAAAAGCCGATCGTCAATCCGATGGGCAGCGTGGCAAGCGCCAACGCAATGGTGATCAGTGCGCCATAGGCAATATCGTCAAGCCAGCCTTCAGGTCCCCAACTGAGAAGTGTCCATATGCTCTGGGCTGGCATCGACCGGTCTTATCCCCACGGCATTCCCAAGACGAATAGAAAGACGGCGGGGAAATTCCCCGCCGTCTTGACCTGGCTTATCAGGACTCGGCGCCGTAGACGTCGAACTTGAAATACTTGTCGTTGATTTCCTTGTATTTTCCATTGGCGCGAATGGCGGCGATGGCCGAGTTGAGCTTGTTGACCAGGTCGGTTTCGCCCTTGCGCACGGCAATCCCGGCGCCAGGCCCGAAAATCTCGACCGGCTGCGGCGAAGGTTGGCCGAGGATCTTGCAGCAGGCGCCGTCAGGCGAGTCCAGAAACTGCTGCAGCACGACGATATCGTCCTCGATGGCGTCGAGACGACCATTGGCAAGATCGGCCTGCTCCTCGGGGCTGCTCGGATAGCCCTTCACGGTGCTGTCGGTGTAGGTCTTCGAGGCATAGTTGAAATGCGTGGTGGTGGTGGCGACGCCGATGGTCTTGCCGGCGAGATCTTCCTTGGTCACGCCTTTCAGCGTGCTGTCCTTCGGCACGGCGATCGCCGAGGGCGTGTTGTAGTATTTGTTCGAGAAGTCGACCTTCTCCTTGCGCTCCGGCGTGATCGACATCGAGGCGACGATGGCGTCGAATTTACCGGCCTGGAGGGCTGGAATGATGCCGTCCCAATCCTGGGCGACGAAGGTGCACTTGACCTTCATCTCATCACAAAGCGCCTTGGCGATGTCGATATCGAAGCCCACGAGCTGGCCATCGGCGGTAAGGTTGTTGAAGGGCGGGTAGGCGCCTTCGGTGCCGATCCTCAGGGTCTTTTCCTGGGCCTGGGCGACGCCGAGCGTCAGCAGCGCGGCCGATGCGGCAAGCGCGATACGCAGTGAAATACGCATGATGGTCCTCTCTTTATGGTCCCGGCCGTCGTTCCGAACGGCTCTGTGGGGCGGTGCTTTTGACCGCCCGCTGGCGCGATACTCCCACTCTTTCCAAGAAAAAAGCAACTGCAAAACCATAAAAATGGGCAAGGCTATTCTGCCGTTGCGTCAGCGCTCAAGCAACGAGCCCGGTGGTGCGCTCGATGAAGTCGGCTATCGATTTTGCATCGTCGAGATCGAATACCGGCAGCAACTCGCCTTCAATGGCAAAATCGGCGGCGACAGCGACGATGTTGGGATCCTCCGCTGAAAGCGGCGTACGGTCCTTCGCATCCAGCCGGCGGGTTTCGATCTTGCTGTGGGCTTCGCGCTTGTAGCCCTCGACCAGCACGAGGTCGCAAGGGGCAAGCCGCGACAGGACAGTCTCCAATGTCGGCTCATCCTCGCCGCGCAGCTCGTGCATCAGTGCCCAGCGAACGCCGGAGACGATCGCGACTTCGGTGGCGCCGGCCTGCCGGTGGCGAAAGCTGTCCGCGCCAGGTTTGTCGATGTCGAAGTCATGGTGGGCATGTTTCACCGTCGACACCTTCCAGCCGCGCCGGACCAATTCGCTGACCAACCTCTCGGTCAAAGTCGTCTTGCCGGAATTCTTCCAGCCTGTGATGCCGAAGACACGTCTGTTCATGGCTTGATGCTCTGCAACAGACGCTCGGCAGACACAAGATCGTCCGGTTCATTGATGTTGAAGAAAGGGTCGATCCCCGCAGATGGCGGAACCGGGAACTCCACCTCGACAAAACCCTGCCGGTCGATGAAAGCCGAAACCCGCCTGGTATCTTCATCGACCAGAAAGTGCCGCAAGGCATCGCGGCAGCCGATCGGCCAAAGCGCGAAGGTCGGATGCCGCTTGCCGGCCGAGCGGGCAACGGCAATAGAACCGGGGCTTTGATCGGCGGCCCCTGCCAGACGCTCGACAAGGTCCAACGGCAGGAAAGGCGTGTCGCCGGCAGCGCTGACGATCGCCTTGCAAGACCTGTTGGCCGCGGCCCATTCGAGGCCGGTCAGGATTCCGGCGAGCGGACCGGCAAAGCCGGGCACGCTGTCGGCAAGCACCGGCAGTCCAAAGCGCAGGAATCGTGCAGGGTCGCCATTGGCGCTGAGCGCCATCGATTCTATTTGCGGGGCGAAGCGCGACACGACCTGGTCAAGCAGGCAGCCATCGCCAAGCGGCAACAGGCTCTTGTCGCCGCCGCCCATCCGCCTCGACTGGCCACCGGCCAGAACAATCCCCGCAATGTCTCGCTTCATGCCACGAAGCCTGTACGCCAGCCGCCGGAAATCACAAGAATGATCTGGCTAGATTCCGTCCGGAACCATGCTTGGCCCCGTGCTTTCGGCGACGATCTTGCGCCGGCCGACGACCCGCTCGCGGTAGAGCGCATAGAGGCCGGAGCCGATGATGATGGTGGCGCCGACGATCATCGGCAGATCGGGAATGTCCGCGAAGATGAACAGGCCAAGCAGGATCGACCAGATCAGGGCCGTGTAGCGGAACGGCGCGATGAAGGAGATGTCGCCCGCCCGCATCGCCATGATGATGAACTGGTAGCCGATAATCACCAGCACAGCAGCCAGGGCCAGCAGGGCCGTGCTGTTGCCCGTCATCGGCGTCCAGCCGCCCATTGCCGGCAACAGCGCCGCGCCGACGATTGTCATGGCAAGCGCGGTCGCGGTCGACACCAGCAATGTCGGAATGGCCTTGGGGATCCGCTTGGTGGCGAGATCGCGCACCGCGCAGCAGGCGACGCTGGCCAGCGCCGACAGCGAGTAGACGCTGAACCCTTCGAAGCCCGGCCGCACGATGATCAGCACGCCGGCAAATCCGATGGCGATGGCCAGCCAACGCCGCCAGCCGACAGTCTCGCCAAAGACAAGTGCCGCTCCCATCGTCACCGCCAGCGGCAGCGCCTGCAGCACCGCCGAAACATTGGCGATCGGCAGATGGGCGAGGGCGACGAGGAAACTCACCGTTGCGCCGGCCTCGCTGATCACGCGCAAGGCGACCAGAGGCTGCAGCATCGAGCCCGGGCGGGCGAGAGCGCCGCGCTGCCAGGCGAGCAGACCGACGAAAAGCGATGCGAAAGCCCCACGGATCAACATGACCTGCGCCATGTTCATCGATTGCGACGAGTATTTGGTGATGGCGTCATTGAGGGTGAAGCCGGCCATCGCCACCATCATGAACAACGCGCCGCGAAAATTTGGAGACAGGGGCAAGACGGCTACCGGTTGTGCTAATACATATCGCCCAAAAGTGACCACGGTTTTGGGGAAACGACATGCATAAGAAACAAAGACCTGAAGCGCGTGGCCTGAATCCGTTCAAACGCGACGCGCTTTAGGCAGCAAGCCTGTAACAGTCGGGCATGAAACAGCAACAGCAAAGGACTGGGCCACAGCCTTGTTTGTGGCCCGGAATATCGCCTGCGATGGCGAACTTACTTCTTCGGCGTAAGCACCTCGGTGCCATTGCCTTCCTTGCCGGCGATCGTCCAAAGACCGTGCAGCGAACCGTCCGCCGCCACCTTGTAGACGACGAGGCCAATGTCCTTGTCCATGACATAGCCGGCGGAGAAGGCATCATCGTTGCGCATGCAGATGCCGTCGGAAGATGAGCCACCAGTTTCCCAATGGATCGCGCAGGTCGTCCCGCTGGTCAGCGTGATGGTGGCTTCGCCGCCATAGGCCGAGCCGTCGAAATTGGTGCCGGCGACCGTATAGGTGCCGCCGATCGACTGCGCCGCCGCGGGCACGGCCGCGAGGCCAAGCAGTGCCAGAGAAAGAACGAGTTTGCGCATGGTGTATCCCCCTGTGAGCGAAGAGCAGCTTCCAGGGGAAGGCTAGGCTGGAACAGACTGGCCGTAAATCCGGCTGCGGTTCGCGAACAAGACTTTTTCTGGGGTGTGGTTCGAAACCGTCATGGCCCCTTGAGACTGCCGGCGATGGCGCCGACCAGCGGATCGTATTTCGACTTCAGCGCCGGCGGGTAGTCGACCCAGACCGTACGGATGATACCGTCTTTCCCAAACAGACGTCGCTCGTAGAATATCTTTCCATCCCTCAGGCCCGACAGCACGGCCCAGTCCTTTCCGGCCTTGCTGTAGGTGATCTTGTAGCCCGGCTCCTTGCTCGCCTTCTCCGCCGCGACAAAGCCTTTCGGCGTGTCGTCGTCGACGTTGAGGATGCCCGAGCAGATCAGGCTGGCGCCATCGGCGCTCAGCCATTGCTGTCCGTCGCCATTGTCGGGCTCCGGCTGGCGATCGGTGAAGACGTCGTCGGGAAAGGTGCAGACAGTGCCGAAGCGATCGTTCACATAGGTGAATGGCGCGGCGACCGCACTGGTTGCTGCCATTGTCGCAATGACCAGGAATGAAGAGTGCAGCCGCATGCTCGCCTCGAAGTCATGATCCCGAAGCGATATTGCATAAATTTCACGGAAAGATCAGCCGCCAGTGACGCTCATGTGGCGCGACACCGATGGGCGGCTGGTGCGGCGGTCGATGATGAAGTCATGGCCCTTGGGCTTGCGGCCGATGGCTTCGTCTATTGCTTCGGCGACCAGCTCGTTGCCTTCCGAGGCGCGCAAGGGCGCGCGCAGATCGGCGGCATCTTCCTGGCCGAGACACATATAGAGGGTGCCGGTGCAGGTCAGCCGGACGCGGTTGCAGCTCTCACAGAAATTATGCGTCATCGGCGTGATGAAGCCGAGCCGTCCGCCGGTCTCGGCGACCTGGACGTAGCGCGCCGGGCCGCCGGTCTTGAAGGGAATGTCGGTCAGCGTGAACTGGCCTTCGAGCGACGCGCGCAGCAGCGACAGCGGCAAATACTGGTCGGTGCGGTCGGCATCGATCTCGCCCATTGGCATGGTTTCGATGACCGTCAGGTCCATGCCGCGGCCATGCGCCCAGCGCATCATCTCGGGCAGCTCGGCGTCGTTGAAATCCTTCAACGCCACTGCGTTGAGCTTGACCTTGAGCCCGGCCGCCTGCGCGGCATCGATGCCTTGCATGACCTTGTCGAGATGGCCCCAGCGGGTGATCTTGTGGAATTTGTCGGCATCGAGCGTATCGAGCGACACGTTGATGCGCCTGACGCCGCAATCGGCGAGTTCGGCGGCAAAGCGCGACAGCTGCGAGCCGTTGGTGGTCAGCGTCAGTTCTTCCAGCGCGCCGCTTTCGAGATGCCGCGACAGCTGGCGCACCAGATGCATGATGTTCTTGCGCACCAGCGGCTCACCGCCGGTCAGCCGCAATCGCCTGACGCCCTTTTCGATGAAAACCGTGCACAGCCGGTCGAGCTCTTCCAGCGACAGCAGGTCCTTCTTCGGCAGGAAGGCCATGTCCTCGGCCATGCAATAGGTGCAGCGGAAATCGCAGCGGTCGGTAACCGACACGCGGAGATAGCTGATCGTGCGGCCGAAAGGATCAATCATGTCCATGCTTCAAGCGCTTCCTGTGGCCGTGAACGGCTTCGTTATATACCGCTATGTGATACGATCCGGCCTGCTGTTCAAGATAGCGCCTCTCGATCTTTGGTAACATCTCTCAGCCGACATCGCATGTCGGTCGGTCTCATCAGACCTTTTCCCGTTTGGCGAAGCGGCGTAGGGAAGGGCGGATGACACGGGATCGAACAGCATGACCGCACCGAAAGAACTCAGGGTTTCCAAGGACCGCAAACTTCTGTCCGTCACCTTTCCCGACCACCATCCGTTCGAACTGCCGGCGGAACTGCTGCGCGTCGCCTCGCCATCGGCCGAAGTGCAGGGCCATTCGCCGGATCAGCGGGTGACGGTCCCCGGCAAGCGCAATGTGGCGATCCTGAAGATCGAGCCGGTCGGCAACTACGCCGTGCGCATCACCTTCGACGATTTCCACGACACCGGCATCTTCACCTGGAACTACCTGCATACGCTCGGCCACGAGAAGGATGCGCGCTGGGAAGCCTATCTCGCGGAGCTTGCGGAAAAGGGATTGAGCCGGGACCGCTAGGGCATCGCTGTCGTGAAGATGTCATCGATCTGGGGTAGCGCCGGCAAAGGTTTGGAGGCGAAAACATGTCCGTCATCACCACGGTCGAGCAGCTCGAGGCACTCTATGGCATTCCAGGCGAGGCCTCGCTGGTCAAGGAACTCGACCACATCATTCCCGAATATGCTGCCTTCATCGAAGCCTCGCCCTTTGTCGCACTGGCGACCAGCGGACCGGAGGGGCTTGATTGCTCGCCGCGCGGCGATCTCGCCGGCTTCGTGCGCATCCATGATCCGAAAACGCTGATGATGCCGGACCGACGCGGCAACAACCGCGCCGATTCGCTGAAAAACATCATCCGCGACCCACGCGTCGGCCTGCTGTTCCTGGTGCCGGGCTCCGGTACGACGCTGCGCGTCAACGGTCGCGCCCACATCACAACGGATACAGCGCTGTGCGCGTCATTTGCGGTGGACGGCAAGGCGGCGCGATCGGTAACCGTCGTCGACATCGATGCGGTCTATTTCCAATGCGCCCGGGCCATCGTCCGCTCCGAGCTCTGGAACCCGGCAAGGCATGTCGAGCCGAAGTCGCTGCCGACGCCCGGACAGATCCTGGAAATCACCAGCCGCAAGAACATCGACGGCGAAACCTACGACAAGGAATGGCCGGAACGGGCGAAGAAGACGATGTGGTAGGGTTGGGCTGAAGGGCGCTCAAGCCTCATTCAGCACATCATAGATCTTGCGCATCTGCTCGCCGATCATGTCGCATTGCTCCGGCGTCGACTGGCTCATCGCCTTCTCGATCAGCGCCATATGCACTTTCAGCGCCTGCATCAGCAGCGCCTCGCCGGCCTCGGTGAGCGCGAGCCGCAGGATGCGCTTGTCCTTCTCGTCGCCTTCGCGGCGCAGCAGGCCACGCGCTTCCAGCTGCGGCAACAGCATGGTGATGTTGGAGCGGCCGACGAGCAGCTTGCGGGCAAGATCGTGCTGCGACATTCCGGGGTGGCGATAGAGGTTCATCAGCACGTCGAGCTGCGCCGGCTTCAAATCGAGCGGCGCAAGTTTCACCGCCAGCGTGCGCTCAAGCACATGGCAGGCGCGCGCCACCGCGACCCAGTTGCGGAAACGCGGGTTGTCCCAAGGCAGCTCTTGTTTATTGTTCATCTTTGAACTATTATGTTCATGCTTGAACGTATGGATGGATTCTCACCATGGCATCATTCGGGCTGAAGGTCATCCGGGGCGTGTTCGGTGCGGCAGAGCGTGTCGCGCCGCGGCTCAGCGGACGCGCGGCGTTCGAATTGTTCTGCCGCACCCCGAATGTCAAGGCGCTCAGCGATGGCGAGCGCCGCGCTGTCGAGCGTGCGACGGGGTTCATGACCGAGGCGCGTCATCACCGGCTGAAGACCGCGACCGGCTGCGTCATGGTGCACGAGTTCCGGCCCGAGCCGGGCAGGGCGGCCGTCGGCACGGTGCTCGTCGTCCATGGCTGGCGCTCGCGCACCGAATATATGCGCGCCTTGATCGAAGGCTATCGCGCCGCCGGCTACAGGGTCGTTTCGCTCGACCTGCCTGGCCACGGCCAGTCGCGGGGCCGGCGCCTGAACATGGTCAATGCGGTGGATGCGGTGCGGGTTGCCGGCGAATGGTTCGGCCCGTTCGTGGCGGCGGTTGGCCATTCCTTCGGCGGCGCCGTCGCCGCCAATGCCATCGCCGGTTCGGTCAAGAACATCCCGCCGCTGGCGGCGGGACGCCTGGTGCTGATCGCGGCGCCAAGTTCCCTGCCGGCGATCTTTGCCGACTTCAGTCATATGTTGAATGTCGGCCCGCGCTCGCAAGCCGCCATGGCGGACCGGGTCGAGCATCTTTCCGGCCGGCCGCTGCACGAATTCACCGGCGACCGCCAGCTCGCCCAGGCACCGGTGCCGACCCTGGTCATCCACGCGCCGGACGACCGCGAAGTCTCGGCCGATCACGCAAGGCGCTATGCCGGTGCCGGCGGCCATGTGCGGCTCTACTGGGCCGACGGGCTTGGCCATCGCCGCATTCTTGCCGACAAGGGCGTGGTCGAACGCGCGGTCGGCTTCGTGACGCATCGCGAGCCATTGCTGCTGCATTGAGCGGCGGTCGAGATTATTTCTTCTTCTCGCCGGGTTCGACCGGCAGTCCGGCGGCCTTCCAGGCAGTGTAGCCGCCAAGGATGTGCTTGACCGGCGAAAGCCCCATGTCCTGCGCCGTCTTTGTGGCCAGGGCAGAGCGCCAACCGCCGCCGCAGAAGAACACGAAGCTCTTTCCCGAGGCAAAGAACGGCTTGTGGTAAGGGCTTTCGGGGTCGATCCAGAATTCCAGCATGCCGCGCGTGACATGCTTGGCGCCCGGAATCCGGCCGTCGCGTTCCACTTCGCGTGGATCGCGCAGATCGACGAAGATGGTGTCTTCATCGTCGAGCAGCCCGGCCGCTTCCTCCGGCGAAACCACCTCGATCACGGCGTTCGCCTCGTCCAGCAGCTCGCGATAACCCTTTTTCACGCTCTCGTCCCTCTCGGCCTTGCTGGCGGATTTCGAGCACACCAGCCGGCGTTTGTCACGCCGCGTTGCCGCCGGCCAACGTCTGCCAGGCAGCCATGGCCCCGCCAACCGTCGCCAGCAGGGCAGCGTGCGAGGCGCCGTCTCGCGCCTGGATCGACATGCCGTGCTGGACCGTGGCGAAGAAGGTCGCAGCGGCATTCGAATCGAAATCCGCCGGCAATTCGCCTTCAGCAATACCGCGCTCCAGACGTTTTTGCAGGGCGGTGTGGTTTTCGGCACGACGGCGGCGCAGATCGTCGCAGATGGCGCCGCGGCTCGAATCCTGATGCAGTGCGCCCAGCGTGATCAGGCAGCCCTGCGGGCGATCGCTCTGCGCATAGGCTTTCGCCGTCAGGCACAGGAATTGTTCGATCGCCTGCCGCGCGGTCGGAGCCTCGTCCAATGCCAGCCAGATGTCGGCACCCTCGGTGTGCGAGTAAAAATCCGTCGCCTCCAGGAACAGCGCCTCCTTGCTGCCGAAGGCAGCGTAGAGGCTGGGCGAGTTGATGCCCATGGCGGCGGTCAGCTCGCTCATCGATGCACCTTCGTAACCACGCGCCCAAAACACCTGCATCGCGCGGCGCAGGGCTGCGGTTCGATCGAAGGTGCGGGGACGGCCTCGTTCCGACATGACGCTCTTTCTGTGTTGATCGATACATAATTCAGTTGACGCCAGCGGGCAAGGCTGACAGATATTTATGTATCGATCATTACATAAAAGGAGAATTCGATGTCTTCCAGCAGATTGAACGGCAAGGCCGCGCTCGTCACCGGCGGCAGTCGCGGCATCGGCGCGGCGATTGCGCGGAGGCTGGCGGCCGATGGCGCCAGCGTCGCGCTGACCTATGTGCATGGCGAGGAACAGGCCCGCGCTGTCGTCGCCGAGATCGAGGCCAAGGGCGGCCGCGCCATCGCGATCAAAGCCGACAACCGCGATGCGGTCGCCCTAGACAAGGCAGTCGATGACGCCGTAACCGCCTTTGGCCGGCTCGACATCCTGGTCAACAGCGCCGGCATCTGGCGCGCCGCCCCAATCGACACGCTGTCGCTCGCCGATTTCGACGAGACCATGGAGGTCAATCTCCGGGCCCCATTCATCGCTTCCAAGGCCGCGGCCGCCCATATGGGTGAGGGCGGCAGCATCATCTCGATCGGCAGCAACCTTGCCGAGCGGGCGACCGACGGCAGCCTCACGGCCTATTCAGCCAGCAAGGCGGCGCTGGTCGGCCTGACCAAGGCGCTGGCGCGTGACCTCGGCCCGCGCGGCATCACCGCCAATGTCGTCCACCCCGGTTCGACCGACACCGACATGAACCCGGCCGACGGCCCGCATGCCGAGCATCAGCGCCGGAAGATGGCAACGCCGCGCTTCGGCAAGGCCGACGACATTGCCGGCATGGTCGCCTGGCTCGCAGGCCCGGAAGGCCGCTTCGTCACCGGCGCTGCCCTGACCATCGATGGCGGCGCCAACGCCTGATCCCGCGGGGATTTCCGGCTGGGGCGGAACCACCCTCCGCTCCAGCCGTCACGATCTTGTGAAACCGTTCTGCAACAGGCTTTCCAAAATTTATGAAAGCTTAACGAAATCGGTATGAATCAGTATAGTCGCGCCTTACATCCGCCATGCGGTGAGCGGGACGATCGAGCGTGCGGAACGGGAACCGGTTGCGGCCGGAGCGGGTGATTCATGAAATTCCTCGGAAACAAAGCAACCGTGATGCCGCTGATGGCAATCACGGCGACGCTGGCTTTCGGTGTACCCCAGGCAGGCGCGCAGGGGCTCTTCGACATGCTTTTCGGCGGCGGCGTCAGGCATGCGCCGAAAGGCGAGTTTCCGCCCCCGCCACCGAAGAACAAGCCAAAGCCGAAAGTGTCCGGTGGCGGCGGCGGCAAAGTGAAGATCAGCAGCCCGTCCTACTACACCTACAAGGCCGACCGGCTGGTTCGCGTCGACTTCTCGGCATTGGCCGCGACGCCGGCGCCGGCGACACCGCAGGACGCCGCCTTCGTCCCGTCGGCTACGGGTGCCGCCTTTCGTGATGCGGTTGCCAGCTTGGGCGACTACGAACTCTTAGCCGAGCCCGACATCGCCAAGGCGCTGATCGAGTACTACTCGGCCAATCCGGATTTCATCTGGATAAGCGGAATCAGCCTCAACAGCCGTGCGCAGGATGCGGTGCGGGTGCTTGGCGAGGCTTCAAGCTATGGCCTCACGCCCGCCGACTATACGGTCGAAGTGCCCGCTGCCGGCGCATCGTCGACCGATGCCAATGCGCAACTGAAAGAACTCGTCCGTTTCGAGATGGCGCTTTCGGCTCGTGTGCTGCGCTATGCCCACGACGCCCAGAACGGCCGCGTCGATCCCAACCGCATGACCGGCTATTATGATTTCCCGGCCAAGCCGCTCGATCTGCAAGGCGTGCTGAAAACGCTGGCTCATACCCAGCAGGTGCGCACCTATCTCGAATCGCGGCACCCGCAGAATGCGGAATACCAGGCGCTGCGCGTCGAACTGGAAGCGCTGCAGGCCAGTGCGGAAAACGAAATCGTCGTCGACCCCAAACTGCTGCTGAAGCCGGGCGAAACCAGCCCCGAACTGCCGAAGCTGCTGACCCTGATCGCGCGCAATCTCGATGACGAGATGGGCGGCGCCTATGGCGAGGTCCTGTCCAGGCTGGCCACCAGCGACGTCTATGATCCGGAACTGGTCCCGGTCATCAAGGCCGTGCAGCAGAAGGCAGGCATGAAGGGCGACGGCGTCATCGGCCCGCGCACCGTCGCGACGCTGGCCGGAACATCCAAGGCCGACAAGCTGCTGAAGGTGGAAGTGGCGCTGGAGGAACTGCGCTGGCTGCCCTCCGATCTCGGCAGCCCGCGCGTCTTCATCAACCAGCCGGCCTTCACCGCGAGCTACATCGACAATGGCGAGGAAAAGCTCAAGACGCGTGCCGTCATTGGCCGGACCACCAACCAGACCTCCTTCTTCTACGACCAGATCAAGCAGGTCGATTTCCATCCCTATTGGGGCGTGCCCCAGTCGATCATCGTCAACGAGATGCTGCCGAGATTGCGCAACGATCCGGGCTATCTCGACCGGTCCGGCTATGAGGTGACGGATTCGCGCGGCAAGCGCATTCCTTCGTCGGCGGTCAACTGGGGCGCCTATGGCTCGAACATCCCATACAGCGTGCGCCAGCAGCCGAGCGAGGCCAACGCGCTGGGCGAGTTGAAGATCCTGTTCCCCAACAAGCATGCGATCTACATGCACGACACGCCGCAGAAATCGTTCTTCCAGCGCGATATGCGCGCGCTCAGCCATGGCTGCGTGCGGCTGCAGGATCCGCGCGGCATGGCGGCGGCAGTGCTTGGCACCTCCGTGGACTATATCGCCGAAAAGCTGAAGCACGGCCACGCGACCGAGAACGTGACACGCACGATCCCGGTCTATGTCGCCTATTTCACCGCCTGGCCCGATCTGTCGGGCAAGGTCGAATATTTCGGCGACGTCTACGACCGCGACTCGCGGCTGAAGCAGGCCCTGGATGCCACGGAGGCGGTGCGTTCGCCTTCAAGTTGATCCAAGCCTTTCGGTAGGCCGTGAACTCATAAATACGGCGTGGCCGGAAACCGGAAAGGCGGTTGAGAGGGAACGAGTAGCGGCGGCTACCGTTATCGAACAAGCGCAAAACGCAACTGTGATCCTGTTTCGGTACGGACGAACGATGTTGAGCGCTCGAAGCGATTCTGCGGCGTCGCGTTGCCATCGTCGGCATTTTGCCGATGGCTGACGACGAAGGTGGACCAGACTATGGAGGTGGGCACGTTTCGCTTCAGCGTGCAGATGGAAGGGCCTTCATTCGCGATCACACAGCCACAAAACAGAGGCCCTGACCTACTCCGCAAAATGGTCACTAATGGAGGCACCCCATGCCGAGCCATTATGCGATTCTCGAAGCCCCCTCCACGCTGGGCCTGGCGACCGACGGTGTGGAGCGCTTGCCTGACCGGTTGCTTGACCTTGGCCTTGCGGAGCGCATTCATGCGCGCCACGCCGGGCGGCTGGTTGTGCCTGCGAAGGACCCGACGCCCGATCCCGAGACCGGCACCCTGAACGCCAGGGCAATTGCGCAGTGGTCGCCCAAGCTCGCCGACGCCGTGGAAGCGGTGCTTGACGCAGGCGGGTTTCCAGTGGTGCTGGGCGGCGATTGCACGATCGTCCTGGGCTCGGCGCTCGCGTTTCGACGGCGCGGCCGCTACGGCTTGCTCTTCATTGACGGCAACGCCGATTTCTTCCAGCCCGAGGCGGAACCCAATGGTGAGGGTGCCTCGATGGACCTCGCCTTCGTCACCGGCTACGGTCCGTCGCTCCTGACCGACATCGAAGGTCGCGGTCCTCTGGTCCGCCCTGAAGACGCTGTCGCCTTCGCGTATCGCGATCACAAGGATCAGGAGGAGTACGGAAGCCAGCCGCTCCCCGAAGAGCTCAAGGTGCTTGACCTTCCCGCTGTGCGCGCCACGGGCATCGAGGCCGCCGCCCGCGAAGCGGTCGATCATCTGACGAGAGCGGAATTGGACGGCTTCTTCATCCATCTCGACGCCGACTGTCTCGACGACGTCATCATGCCGGCTGTCGATTTTCGCGTACCAGGCGGGTTGTCGTGGGACGAGTTGACGGCTGCGCTCCGGCCTGCCTTGGCG
This sequence comes from Mesorhizobium sp. M7A.F.Ca.CA.001.04.2.1, assembly GCF_003998485.1. NCBI lineage: Bacteria > Pseudomonadati > Pseudomonadota > Alphaproteobacteria > Hyphomicrobiales > Phyllobacteriaceae > Mesorhizobium > Mesorhizobium sp. M7A.F.Ca.CA.001.04.2.1. Next base: position 9,106 of record NZ_RZQT01000052.1, on the reverse strand, counting down.
AGCGGCAAGGCAGTCGGCCTCGAGATCACCATCTACAATCCGCGCCTAGATGAGGACGGCAGCGCCGGACGCGGCCTCGCCGATGTACTGGCCGCTGCGCTCGGAACAGCAGCGCCATGACGACGACGAGCCATGTCTGCTCTACGCAGCAAGGAGCGACCGATTTGAGGTCGTTTCTTACTGCCTCATGTTGCGGCGGAATCTGTTTCAAGGCTCCGCATGAGCCGATCGGCTTGGCTCCGATTGTGAGTGTGCAAGCTACTAGCGCTCGAACAGTGGCCGCCGGAAGCCGGCGTCCCGCCCGGCGATCAGCCAGTAGAGCAACCCGGCGACAAGGCCGGCAGCGGCGATGATGCCGATGTCGACCCAACGCTCCGGGTCCATATCCTCCGGTGCACTCGGCCAGATCAGGGCGAAGCCGCCGACTGCGGCGCCGGCGCCGAAAACCATGTGCAGCAGGACATTGCGCAACGAGAAGAACTCGGCGATCAGCGCGAAAATCAGCGTCTGCAGCGCGGTCACCACGATGGTCAGGAAATAGACGAACATGCCGAGCGGCGGCACCAGCAGAACCGCGATCGGCGAAACGCCCATCACGTCGAAGTAGTCGGGCGCGTTGGGCAAGGAACTGAGCACGCCATAGATCACCGCCACGGCGATCAGGCCGACCAGAACCGACACGAAGTAGCCGGCCAACATCATCAATATGCGCTTCATCACGTGCTTCGCCGTCGCCATGCCCATCCCCCAATGCGGCGCGCACAGTCAGCCATCAAAGCGAGACTGACGCAAGGGGAGGCGACGGTTGGCAAGGGCAATCGCTTTAGGCAAACGACAAGTCCGACTTGCAGCGGAGAACGCCAATCGCCAAAGTCAGAGCTGCCCCTCATTGTCCTGCCGGACATTTCTCTCCGTATATGTTTGGACCGGGGACATCGCGAACAGGTGTACGGAGACATCGCGAACAGTTTTGTCACTTATCGTCTGCTGAGGTTGAGGTCGACTGTTTCTATTTTCTGATGTCTGAAGAAGGCTTGGAAGACGCCGTCCTTGGTGGTGGGGATGAAGGCCACGGCCTTTCCGCCAAATGCCTTGGAGAGGCGCAGGATGTAGCCGCACAAGGCGACGCGGCCCTCTTTCTGAACCTTGCGAACGATGGCGCCCTGTGGGTAGTCGAAGGCTTCGACGGCCTCGCTGAAGGAGCGCGGCGAAGGTGTGTATCTGTCGAGGGGAACGCAGCCCTTGAGGCCGTCGTGGGGTCTTTCGGCGTTGTAGAGGTCGCGCCAGGCGTCGAAGGCTTTTTGCGCGCGCTCGAGATTTTCGAAAGCAGGTCCGGCCATCGCTTCGGCCTTGAGCGAACGGTGGAAGCGCTCCTCCTTGCCCAGCGTCTGCGGATGCAGGGGCCTGGAATGAGAGACGGCGACGCCATGCTCGATCAGCCAGACGGTGAAGCGTGTGAAGTTGCTTCGTCCGCCATCTCCCCATGGCGGACCGTTGTCGAAAGCCATGCGCTGCGGCAGTCCATAGCGGCGAAAGGCGGCAATCAGATGGGTTTTGACCGTTTCGCCGGTCTCGTTGATGCAAGCCTGCAGCACGACGGAGAAGCGCGAATGGTCGTCGAGCGCGGTCAGTGGATGCAACCGGCCGCCCTGCCGCAATGCGACATGGCCCTTGAAGTCCATCTGCCACAGATCGTTGGGGGCGGCATGCTCGAAGCGCCCGAACGGCTTGGCTCCGCCTCCCAGCAAGCCCAGTTCGACACCGTTGCGGTGCAGGATCCCGGTCACTGTCGAGGGCGCAGGCGAACCGATTCCCTCGCGCCGCAGGACCTTGGCGATCTTGCGACCGCCCCAGGCCGGGTGCGTCTGGCGCATGCCAAGAACCGCCGCCTCCACTGCATCCGGGCTGCGCCCCGGGCTCGTCGTGGGGCGACGCGATTGCTCCGCAAGCCCGGCCTCGCCATGGGCGCGATACCGCGCAATCAACTTGTGACCACAGGTTCGGCCGATCCCGAAACGACGACAAAGCGCACTGACATTGCTGCCTTCCTGCACGGCAAGACGCACAAACTCCAACTTCCCATCCATCACGCTGGTGTCCCCAAATGGCAGCGCGAACCTCCCGGCGCAGAGCACGCCAAACTGTTCGCGATGTCCTCGCACACCTGTTCGCGATGTCCCCGGTCCAAACAGTATAGTGACGGGGAGAAAGGGGCTGGCCGCAACGCCGGCGCCATCCTTGCAACGCTGGCGATTGGCGAAATGGGCGATGACAGCGTCCCTCTCCCCGTCACTATACGGGGAGAGGATGCCGGCAGGCAGGTGAGGGGCGGCGCCGGCGCCGGGAAAGGCTGGCTAATTTGATGCGGCGAACCTTATTTCGGCTCCGCCGTCACAGGATCGTAGGTGATTTCGACCTTCGCCTTGTCCGCCGTGTAATAGGTGACGGTGTAGGCGCCGCTGTCCCAGTCGACCTCGTCCACATAGCGAAAGCCGTCGCGCTGCTCGACCTTGGCGATGATCTCCGACAGCTTCTTGGCATTGGGCGGCGGCAGCGGCTTGTCGTCCGCGGCCAAGGCCGGCGCGCCGGCGAGAAGAACGGCGACGCTTGTCGCCAGCAGAAATCTGGACATGGCTTTCCCTCAAGTTTTCGTCGGAGAGAAACTCGCTGGCGTGCCGGTTTGTTCCGCGGCTGGAGACTTGCGACCGAGACTTGCGATCGGTCGATTGGATGGTCGCCCAATCCGCCGCATCGATACCGAGCTAGGATCCCGGCAGGCAAGGCTAGTCCGCCGCGCCCACTGATATGCCGCTATCAATCCGATACAGTTCTTCCACATAGCCCCTACGGAGCCAGTAGGGGCTCCTGTAGGTGCGAGCAAAGCTCCGATCGGCACTCAGCAGCTTTGAAACGTGAAGAAGCCTCGCGCCGCCAGCGATGAGTTGCTCACCCTCGTGATTGATGCTGAGGAAGAAGCCCGAAGTGATGCGCTTTATCTGTTGCACATACTCGTCAAAGATGCGGCGATTGATTTCGGGAAATGAGTCCTGGTTGGCGGTGACCCGAAAGGTGCGGTCCACTTCACTGGAGCAATTCCAGTTCGCTCTCAGTTTGATGGCTTCGTTGCGCGATTCCTCGCCTTCAAGGCAGACGGCTTCCTGACCGAGGGTTCCGATCAGGAAGTAACCCGACAGGACGTTCACAATTGGAAGGTCGAAGATCGTAACATCCTTGCGGCCCATCCGGTTCAGGTAAAATGCAGCAAGCCCGAGCCCTCCGCCAAATTCACAAATCCGATCTTCGGGTGCGGCAATATCCCGGATCCGGGTTGCCAGATAGAGTGCGTTGATGTGCCTGTAGTGGAGCAGGCCACCCCTGATTTTCAGACCGGCGACATGAACCGGTCCCTGCGGCGGGATGATGCGGATGCCGAGCTGTGCTTCTAAGGCGTCCACGATTTCGTCTGGGTTCCGGAGACCGTTCTTGCCCCATTTCCCGTCCGTCCCCTGTTCGGGGCTTTCCACCGACAGGACGCCGAGCGCCTCGCCCAGGCACAGCAATTTGTCGAAGTAGCTGTATGCAACAAACTGCTCGTCGCGATCCCAATACGTATAGCCGTCGATCCCCGTCGTAATTCCGCCGAACCAGGTGTATTCCTTGCCGAAATCAACCAGATAGCGTGACAATTGCTCGGCATCTTCGGCCTCGATGAAGCTGATCATCTGACCAAGGTTGTCACGCATCAATGCCGACCAGAGGTCATCGTCGGTGATTTGCTTGAGCCGGCTCTCCTGCAGTATCGTCGCCTTGTAGGCGGCAATCAGCCGGCGGCATGTCACCACCATCTCCGGGTTCCATTGAGCGTCCTTCTTGCCGAACGGCAAGGGGCGAGTTTCTCTCTCCATCGGATGGACTAGCGTGTGGCGGAAAATATCGTTCATGGGTTCATTCGTCTAAAGACCATTAAGAGAGCGGGCAATTTCAATCTCTCTTCCACGATCCCTCTTCCACAATCGTTTCCGGAGAGGTTGTCTGGTCCAGCCCTAGCTAGTTCCCACCAGGAAGCAAGTTGACGTTCCGCTTGTCCACGAACCGCCGGACAATCCAGGGAGACGATGCGGACTGGAGTTGATCGCTTGCGGCATGCCATTGCGGAAGAGCTATTTTCAACCATTTCAATCCGGCCAGTTCGCAGGAAATGAAAAACAAGCGCTCTATGGCATGCGCGTTTGTAAGCGAAAGCTGCCCATTTTCCTCGGGAAAATCAGTTGCAACGAGATTGAGGTCGAGAAGCGGCTTGAGGGCCTTTGAGCGTGCCCAGAACATCGAACCGGATGGAAAGTCGATGTTCTCGATCCCGCCAATCGCCTTAGCGAGGTGCGGGCCAAGGCCGGCGGCCAATTCCTTGCAGTCAGCCCAGTGGATCCAGGGGCGGATGAATGGAAGATGCTGTGGCGCGATCATGCCAACATCAGGACAACGTTCGAATATCTCAAAAACGCTTGTGACAATTTCCGGTGAGCCCAGAAGATGCTGCCAGAGGAACTGCCGCCAGTCCCGTAATCCGTCCTCATGACCGGATCGCTTGGTATGAATGTGCAGAACGTAGTCGTATGCCAGATGCTCTTGGTTCATCAGCCCGATTTTCGGGTAGATGTCGCGGCCGCGATTGGCGGTGATAGTGGTCTTTAGACGACGAATCCTCGGGTGGCTCTGAAAGCGCTCGTTGAGCAAGACGGCTTTCTCGCCGGTGTCCGTCGTGAAATGGATATCGACCAAAACCGGCAGATTGCGCAGTTGCAGGTCGATAGCGTCCGCCAATTCCTGCACATAGTAGGCGTGAAAAAAGACAGCTATCCTGCGTTCGGGCGGCACCAACTTCGGCCGATAGCCAAAGGGCACAACAAGCGACGTGTTTTGGGGCACCGGGAAAAGTTCGGCGTCTGACGGCACCGGTTTCGCCAACTGCCGCCATTCCCGGAAGACGCAAGACAGTTTCAAGGCTCGCCCCTCCTTGCAGGCCGATCCGGCTCGGGAAAAGGCACCGATGGGCGATGCAGGATTAAACAGCGGGAAGGGTGTGCGTCGCTCCCCGCCTTTGGCCTGAATTCACAATCGACATCGGGATTGAACGCCACGATCTAACCTCCGCCGCACACTGCACTGTTTGTGCAAAAGCGCTAATGAAAGTCAGATCACATGTAGCCAGGAAAAGGGACGGTCCCCCCAAAAAAAGTCGTGCTCCATTCCGACACAACACTGCCAGCCCTCACTGAGGGACTCTTCCTATGCGCACGCGTCATGTCATTGCCCCCACGCTGTCACTGATGAGGAGCGCATCCCGCTGAGCCCTTGCTACCTGATAGAGGGGGCCGCCGCCCGCTTGACTTAAGCGGCGCGTCGCTGAGCGGGGTGGAGACCTGAACGGGATCGACGAGGGTCGACGGCGGTCACGATGCTGTGGTGGTGATCGCAATAGACGCGATCCGCCGAAGTTGGCCCAGCACAGAACCGATAACCGCCGGGCACCGACCGGTCTTCGCTTACCGGGAAGCGGCACTGATAGACGCCTAGCTGAATGAGGGGGACGTCTTTCGAAATTGGTCTGACATTTTCAGGCATAGTTTTTCAGGTTCCTGGTTCATAGCCATTGCCGGCTGACGGCCGCTATGCGACCGCGTCAAAGCGAGCTTCTCTCGTTTTGGAGGGCTGTGGATCACCATATGGTGTCGATCGCAGCGTCAATGAAGCCCGAAACCCTGCTTTCGCAAGCCAATCATTGCGACTTAAGGCCACACTGGCTGCTGGGAGGGCGGGCTGCGGGAGCGAGTACATTTTGTCAGCAGACAGTGCGGTCGCGTCCCGGAGCATCTCTTCGAACCGTTGCGCCGGTGCTATGGTGTGCCTGCATGATCAGACAGCAGGGATATGAGGCATGCCCGAAATCACACGCCGTACACTTCTTGCGTTCACCGCCGTGGCCTCGGTCATTGAACCGACATTTGCCGAAGCGGAAGGAGCCTCACCCGAATTGCGGGCGCTGATCGGAGCCCATGAAGCCAGCTATGTCGAGCTTCACAGGGTTGTTCATCAAGCGGGCAGCAGCAGCCACGAACGCAAGAGGGCAGACCGGGTCGAACAGGAAGCATTGCTTGCCATCTGCTCCTATCCCGCGATCAGCCGAGGCGACCGCCGGGCCAAGGCCGATTACCTGTTGACCGCCGAGGCTCGGGGCGAACTCGACCTGGAAGAGCACATGCAGGCCATCCTGCACTCGATGAAGCGCTGATCGCGGGTCGACCGGCGTAGGGCAGAGTTTGGCCCCATCGACAGGAGTTCATGCGCGGCGACTATCTCGCCGCCTTCCATTGCTGCGACTACGCATCTTTGGCTAACGGACGAAGCGGTCAGCGACCTGTCGGGCAAGTGGCGCTCGATGAAGCCCGGCCCATGGAGCAAGCCCGAGCGCTGAGCCGGAACAACGCTATACGGTCTTTTGCGCCGACGACCGCATCGAGGGTGTCGTTTTGGGATCGCGAACAGATGAAGGTCCGAAACGGCTCCGACGTCTGCCCGTTCCAGAGATATGCGAGCTACAGCAGCGCGTGGAATTCGCCCAGAAGAATTTTGGCGGGCAAGGGGCGGGGTGTAGTTGCTAGGCATTTTGGGGTGCGGCGTTCAGGAAGGCCGATGGTGGGCGATGCAGGGATTGAACCTGCGACCCCACCCGTGTGAAGGGTGTGCTCTCCCGCTGAGCTAATCGCCCGCTCGTTGCCCGAAGGCCAAGCGAGCCGCGATATAAGGGAGGCGGGTGCGGGAAGTCAAGGCGCTGTCCGGCGTTCTGACACGGATCGGTTTTGCTGTGCTTTGCGCCCTGTCTCCGGCCGCCTTCCAGTCAGTTTCCGGCAGCGGCAATCAGCCTTTGCGCCAGATCGAGCGTCAGGGCGTCGAAATGCGAGATCACCGCCGAAGGTTCGAACTCCCGCACATGGCGGTCGGTGTAGCCGAAATCGACCGCCACCACCGGAATGCCGGCGGCTTTCGCCGTGTCGATGTCGGTTTGCGAATCGCCGACCATCAGGGCGCGGTGAGGGTCGCCGCCGGCCAGCTTTATGGTCTCGATCAAATGGCGCGGGTCGGGTTTGCGGAAGGCGAACGTGTCCTGGCCGGCGATCGCCGCGAAATGTTTGGTCAGGCCGAGCGCCTCGATCAGCGCCAGCGAGTTGGCTTCGTATTTGTTGGTGCAGATGGCGAGGGTATAGCCGGCCTCCTCGAAGCGCGCGATCGCCTCGACGACACCGGGGTAGGGGCGCGACTTGCCGGGGATGTTGAGCGTGTAGTGGTCGAGGAAAAGTTTCAGCAGCCGGTCGTGCTCCTCGACGGCAAGCGATCGCTGATGGGCGGCGTGCGCCCGCTCGATCATCACCCGGCCGCCGTGACCGACAAAACGCCTGAAGCCGGCTTCGTCGACCGCCGCGATCTCGCTGGCGGCCAGGCTGTGGTTCAGGCTGTCGAGCAGGTCCGGCGCTGTGTCGATGAGCGTACCGTCGAGGTCGAACACGATGATCGGTTGGGTCATGGTCTGTCCTGGGCAGGTGTGCAATGGGCAGGCGATAGCGGCTGCGGCGCGTCGAGGCAAGCGCTGGGCCGGCTCGTTCAGGCGGGGCCTGCTTATCAGGCCGGGCATTCGCGGCTGGACGCCGCTATGAAAAAACCCGCCTCGACGGCGGGCTGTTGGCGCAAATCAGCACCATGGGCAAAAATGTAGCATAGCTGCACTCACCGGTCAAGGAAATAATTCCTACGCAGGATCACCTGGGGACCCGCCGCCTGGGGCTTTGACCGGACCGGCAAAAATGCTACGAGCCCGACAGCGAATTTCCGGGGCAACAATCGACATGGATGCAAGGCAGTTGAAGGTCGAAGCCGCGCGGGCAGCACTTGCCCATGTGAATGACGGCATGCGGCTCGGCATCGGCACCGGCACAACGGCCGAGGAGTTCGTGCGGCTGCTTGCCGAAAAGGTCGCAACCGGCATGACCGTCATCGGCGTACCGACTTCGGAGCGCACCGCGTTGCTCTGCCGCGAGCTTGGCGTGCCGCTGTCGACGCTGGAGGAAACGCCAGAGCTGGATCTCACCGTCGACGGCGCCGACGAAGTCGACCCGGAACTGACCCTGGTCAAGGGCGGCGGCGGCGCGCTGCTGCGCGAGAAGATCGTCGCCGCGGCGTCCCAGCGCATGATCGTCATCGCCGACCGCTCCAAGATGGTCGAGACGCTCGGCCGTTTTCCCCTACCGATCGAAGTCAATCCGTTCGGCCTGCGCGCCACTGAAATCGCGGTTGCCGCAGCGGCTGAAAAGCTCGGTCTTTCCGGACCGGTCACATTGAGGATGACGGGCGGGCAGGCTTTTGTTACAGACGGCGGCCATTTTATCCTCGATGCATCTTTTGGCCGCATTCCGGATACAAGAGCGCTTTCGAATGCTCTCCACGCCATTCCTGGCGTTGTCGAGCATGGTCTTTTCATCGGGCTGGCTTCAGCGGCCATCATCGCCGGCGGCGACGGTATCCAAACCGTCCATGCTGCCCGAAAACCAGGGAGTTCTACCGATCATGACGTTGCATAACCGGGTTCGCAGCCTTTCCGTCCTTCTGGCGGCCTCGGCCGTTTTCGCCTTCTCGTCGCCGGCGTTTTCGCAGGATGTCACGGAAGCGCACCTGAAGGCCGCCCGCGCGGCGGTCGCTGCGATCCACGCGACCGACCCGTTCGACAACATCCTGCCGCAGGCAGCCGCGGCGCTCGAATCGCAGCTGATCCAGAAGAACCCGGACATGCAGGAACTGATCGGCAAGACCATCAACGAGAAGGCTCTGGCGCTGGCCTCGCGCCGTGCCGACCTCGAGAAGGAAGCCGCACTCGCCTACGCGAAAGTGTTCTCCGAAAAGGAACTGACCGACATCGCCGCCTTCTACAATTCCGATTCGGGCAAGAAGCTGCTCGATAGCGGCCCGACGGTGACCCGCGAATTGGTCAAGGCAGCCGACATCTGGCAGAACGGCCTCGGCCGCGATCTCGCCCAGCAGGTCGGCGAAACGCTTGCCG